>JBDSOQ010000015.1:0-4878 GCA_039914755.1 Nitrosospira sp.
TCAGCGCGATTCGATGCGCTCAACCGTTTTAAAACTATTCGAGAAGTCGATATCAAATCCCTGGCGGGACAAACAGAAGTCAAGGAACTGGTGCAACGTGCCGACGTCTTTCTGCATAACTGGGCGCCTGGCAAAGCGGTACTGTTAAATCTCGACCATGAAGATCTGGCTGCAACCAATCCATCCCTGATTTATGCCTATGCCGGCGGTTGGGCAACGGACAGCACCGCACATTCTCCCTCCAGCCAAATGCCCGGCACAGACTTCATGGCGCAAGCCTACTCCGGGATCGCCAAAAAGATCGCGGAAACCTCGGACACGCGCGGCGGGTCCTTGTTTACGATACTCGATGTGCTCGGAGGCGTTGTCGCGGCACAAGGAATCACTATCGCGCTGCTCAATCGGTGTATGAATAATATGGGTGCGAAAGTCACATCATCGCTAATGAGTGCGGCAACGCTTTTGTGTGCAGATGATTTCCAGAGCCTATATGCATTGCCGAGCTCCGGTCCAGCTTCAAAAAGCATTATTGACACCATCTATGCCACTAAGCGGGGAAAAATTGCGGTTGAGTGTCGCGATCTAAAGACCGCGGTGCGATTAGCCGACGCCCTGGGCGCCGCCATCGTTATTGAAGAAGACAATTTTCAGGGTTGCTTGAGCGACTTGTTCCTTTCAAGAACGGCGGATGAATGGGCAGGCATCCTTGAACATGCGGGCGTCCCCTCAGCCGTTGTCATTGAAGACCTTGCAGACCTGCAAACCATGGCACATCTGCAGCCGGCCCTGAGCCCCGGAGCTTATACGAAAGTCAATTCCCCCTGGAGCTTCAAATGAACCATTCCGGGATCACGGATCTGGTTCCTGCCGAGGTTCGCAACCTGTGGGTCCGGAATGGAACCTATCCCAATAAATCCTTGTATGAGTTGTTCTGCGAGCATGTGCGGCAGCATCCCGACACCCCGGCGGTGATGTCCCTCGACCACACCATCACATACGCAGGGTTATCGAACAAGGTGCTTCGCCTTGCCGCAAGTTTCAAGGCGCTCGGGATTGTTCCCGGAGATGTCATTGCATACCAGCTCCACAACTCCTGGCATAGCTGTGCCATCGATCTCGCAGCCGCTGCGCTAGGTGCGATCGTAGCGCCCTTCCCTCTCGGGCGCGGTCGCCTCGATATCCAGTCTTTGCTGGGCAGATGCGATGCACGTGTAATTATTATCGAAGGGCAATACGCCAAGATCGACCTGTGCGAACTTATCGAATCGCTGCGTCCAACACTGTTGTCACTTCGTGTTCTCATCGTTGACGGTAAAGCCACCCGGAAAGGCTGGCACACGCTGGATGATCTATTTCTAACCGAGCCCATTGAAACGGATGAGTTGCCGACGGTTTCCCCCGATTCGCCCGTTCGCTTCCTGATCTCATCCGGGACGGAATCCGAGCCAAAATGGATTGCTTATTCGCACAACGCACTGGCTGGTGGACGGGGACGCTTTCTGCAACACATACATCCAGATGGCAGTTCCTTCAGAGGACTTTACCTGATGCCGCTGGGCACGGCATTTGGTTCAACCGCGACATTCGGTATTTTATCCTGGCTCGGTGGATCGGTTGTCGTCTTGCGGCAATTCGATGTCGCGGCTGCCATTCAAACTATTGCGGAACTCAAGCCTGCCTATATCTTTGGGGTTCCGACAATGTTTCAACGCATCGCCGCCGACCCGGCATTATCGGAAATCGACACTTCCAGTCTGATCGCCATCATCAGCGGTGGCGCGAAAATCGATCCCGCCTCGATTCGTCGCTGTACCGAGGCGTTTGGATGTGGTTTTATCAGCCTATACGGTTCAGCGGACGGCGTTAATTGCCACACCGCGCTTGACGATGATCTGGAAACCGTTTTTTTCAAGGCGGGCCGGCCTCATCCCGACGTTTGTTCCATCCGGATTGTGGATGACCAGAAACAGGAAGTTCCGCAGGGTTGCGTTGGTGAAATCACGGCCAGAGGTCCGATAAGCCCAATGCAATATGTCAATGCTCCCGACCTGGACGCCCTATATCGAGACAAGGATGGATGGGTTTATACCGGAGACCTGGGACTCATTGACGATGACGGGTATCTGGTGCTTTCGGGGCGTAAAAAAGACATCATTATTCGTGGCGGCGTCAATATCAGTCCTGCACAAATAGAAAACATCGCGGTTTCCCATCCGGCTGTCGTGAGCGCCGCCTGTATACCGGTTGCCGATCCGGACCTGGGGCACCGCGTTTGCCTCTGCTTGGCATTGCGAGATGGAGCAGAACGTCCCTCGCTATCGCAATTCACCCGCTACTTGTGCAATCAGGGCCTGGAGACCGCCAAGCTTCCGGAATACTTGCGCTATTACCGGCAGCTACCGCTTAGCCCGGCGGGAAAGATCGATAAAAAACAGTTGACCGCGGAAATAGAATTTACCCGGCCTATCGCTGACCCCGGCGTTACTCATGGGGCTAACCAATGTTGAGTTCATATGAAAAATCAACTCATACGGAGTCGGCGAGAGCGCTGTCGAGCCAGGTGAGAAAGTTTGTCGATGAAATGATTATCCCGAACGAATCACGATTGGCTCAAGACGACGAAGGGTCAACCCGGCTCCAATCGGAATTGACTGAAAAGGCAAGGCGTGCCGGACTATGGGGTTTATTTTATCCGCACTCGTATGGTGGAAAAATAGCTTCACTTGAAGACTATCTGATCGTTGCCGAACAGGAAGGACGAACGGAATTCTCCCCGGCAATCTTCGGCAACCACTCCGCGCTTGATGCACATATGCTCCTGAAATTTGGAACCGATGAAGTCTGCAAGCGCTTTCTCGAACCCATGGCCCTCGGGAAAGCTACTCCGAGTTACGGCATGACAGAGCCGGGGCATGGCGGGTCTTTTCCCGGCCTGATAACGACATTCGCATATCTGTCGAATGGAAGCTGGATTATCAATGGCAGAAAATGGTTTGTCAGCAATACGGACCGGGCGACATTCATCACTGTGATGGCACGTACTGCCGGGGAAGACGTCGCTCTCGGCAAAGCCCTGTCGATGATTGTCGTCCCGACCGATTCGCCGGGATTCAGGATCGAGCGCCGGATCACCATGATGGGCCGCTCGCTGGATCAAGGCGAGATTTCTTTTAGCGATGTACAAGTCCCTGAGCATAATCTGTTAGGAACCTGCGGCAGCGGTATCGAATTAATGGGTCAGCGGCTGAGCGTCGGCAGATTGCTTCGTGCGATGAACTGGGTGGGACTGGCACAGCGATGTTTCGATTTGATGGGTACTCGAATCAATTCGGAGCGTGGCAGGTCCGCTCGATTACCTGAGAAACAGTTGGTGCGCCAACACATTGTCAACGCGTATCAGGCTATTGCGAGTGCGCGCGAACTGATTCGGGTCGCAGCGAGAGGCGTCGACGCTCAGCGTTCAAATAATATCGAGATCAATGTCGCCAAAATAGCAGCATCGCAAGCTTTGTGCATCGCATCGGACTCGGCGGTACAGATTCACGGTGCTGAAGGTGTCAGCGATCTGACCCCACTTTCCGGTATTTATAGAATCGCACGCACGTCACGCATTCTTGACGGTACAGACGAGTCGCTTATCAGTTCCGTGGGCCGCCGACTCATCAATTTATATAAAGAAGAGGGCGCATATCATTTTGCCTGATTCAACCTAAATCCGGTAATTGACCGCTCATTTAATAGACCAGTGTCATGATTAATAACAATATTTCATGTTATTTGACGCTCACCTTCCAGGTGAGGGCGCTACGGGGTGAATTGCACAGTTTTTGCGGCACATGGCTGCGTTGCAACTCCTTGGAATGGAACGGCGCCCCGAAGCGTCGCCCGAGGGGCCCCGCGCAGCGGGGATCGGGCAGCGCAGGGGATGCCGCGATCGCGCTCCACACGCAAGGGGGCGCCAGCATCCCGCTTCGAGGTCGCACCTTCCTGCGGAAGGCACTGCTCCGCACTGCGCGGTCGCATTCCGCGTCGTTGCGCCTTGCCCTGCACCCCAAAAACCGTACACTTCTCCCCGTCCAACTACCGGATTTAGGTTCAATTTCTGCAAATCCGTCAAATTTCTCCGGCAGCCTACTGTGCGGGTGCAGCATGCAGTGTGGGTATCGTTACCCGCTCGTATCAGCATATGGGGGTCGATATCCATTCGGCGGCACAAGGTGCGAACCATGCCGGTAACGACCCGCGACGCTCGGCATGCAAGCATTGCGGGCGTTTGGCTTCGAGTAGTCCTGGTGCTCGCGATGACCTTGCCAATGCTGATTTTATATGCCATCAGCACGCTTGGGCCCCTCCTTGGCCATGACTTGCGCTTTGAGCCCGCATTACTGGGTTATCTGGTAATGAGCTCATTTGGCCTAGCAGCAATTTTGTCGCTGTGGGCCGGAATTTTCGTAGACCGTATTGGTTCACGTTATGCATTGATAGTGCTTTTCTTCACCATCGCATCCGCTTTTACGCTGATGGCATCGGTTGAAAATTTTTATGGCTTGGTCGCGGCCGTCGCTATTTGCGGCATCGCTCAAGCCCTTGCAAATCCGGTCACGAATTTACTAATCGCGCAGCAGGTTCCGCCGGAAAAAAGAGCACAGGTCGTAGGACTCAAGCAATCCGGCGTTCAGGTCGCGGCCCTTTTTGCCGGCCTGGTACTTCCCGGCATCGCAATTCAATATGGCTGGCGTGTCGCATTAGGGATGATTGTACCGGCGGCAATATTGTTCGGGATAACGGCACCTTTCGTCACCCCTAAAACACATACAAGGACGGGTAAGAGCTTCATGTTTTTGCCGCCGAATTCGCTGTTGCTGCGGCTGATGGGCA
>JBDSOQ010000117.1:0-4235 GCA_039914755.1 Nitrosospira sp.
GCAGCAGGGTGAAGATGGCGGGCGCCGCAGACGTCGTGGCGGGAGGCAGCGCGATCGGGGTGACCGCACAGAGCGGGTTCCCCATGAAAATAAACAGTCAGCGGTGACAGATTCTCACACTCAGCGAACTGCTGACCAGGCGACGCACGAAGAAAGCCCTATTCCGGAAGCCCTTTCCGCATCAATGCAGGAGACATCGGCGCTCATCCTTACCCTCCCTCCTCTGCAGGGAGCGGAGTCAACGGGTAACCCTCATTCTGAATCCTTGCATGAGGATGAAAATATGCCGCTAATTACCCAACCAGTGGCGGCAGCATCGACCTCGCCCTTACCTGTCCCGATAGCACCTGAGCCGGAAACAGAGCAGGATAAGCAGCAAGCCGTTCAGGAGCCTGCTGATGAACCCATCGAGGAACTGGCAACAGCAAGCTCGCCAGTCTCTATCACAACCATACGGGAACCGTCTCCAGATGAAATTGAAATTGAAATCGGCAACGCAAACAATGGAGCTGCCGCGGCCGATATCGAGGTAATGATCCCTGTATCCGAACGGGAAGAAACCCATTTGCCCCAGCGATCGCCGGCAATCGAACCGTTGAACCTGGTGGCGAGTGGATTAATCATGATCGAAACCCAACCGGAGAAGATAAAAACGGCTGAAACCGAGGCGGCAGTAGAATCAGCACTACCGCAACGCCGGCGGAAAAGAACACCTCCTCCTCCGGCAGTGAACCAGGACGAACCATTAGTGCAAGTCGAAACGCATAAATAGGAATCAGTATTTGTAAAAGATAAAAGGCGGGACAGAACACTCACGCCTTTTTACTGCACCTGCGAAGTACTTGAGCAGCCTGTTGGACCGACCAGTCATTTTTTCGCTGCGATTCTTCAAATCCGACAGGCTGTCAGCTATTTTTCACCACGGAGCCGGATGAGCAATCCGCGTCCCGCTTCCTCGACCATATTCAGTACGTGCTCGAAACCCTGATTTCCTCCGAAGTAAGGATCAGGCACTTCCTCCACGCCTTCTGAATACCGCTCACTGTATTGCATCAGCAACCCGAGCTTATGGCTGTATTGGGGCGGACATTCTCGTTCGAGTATGGCTAAGTTGGCCCTGTCCATCGCCAGAATATAGTCAAAAACCTCGAAATCCCTTTCATCCACCTGACGCGCGCGTAATTCCGTTGCGTCATAGCCTCGCTGCGCCGCCGTTTTCTGAGCCCGTGGGTCTGGCGGTGCACCGGTATGATAATCATGCGTACCGGCAGAATCGATGTAGATGACGTTCTCCAAGCCGGCAGCGGTAACTTGATGTCTAAAGACAGCCTCCGCAGTGGGAGAGCGACAAATATTGCCCATGCAAACAAAAAGAACACGAATCCTGGTATCTTCTCCTCTGTTCATAATAATCAACAATACCTCCTTGTGCCCTATTCCTATCTGAACGTAATATTATAATACATCGCCATATCAAGTATTACCGGTGCTGCTCCGCAAGTTGAAGAATCGATATTCTGCGTAATAGCGAGCTTTTGAAAAGCTGTGCTGCTGAGCATGCCCGTCAACTGAGCTGGCGACTGAGCCGCAAAACCGGAACGCTGTTGAGGTCACCTAATACGGCAATTCCGCATCCGGTTTGACCTGCAAAATAACCTTGCGAAAATCCTTCTGTATACGGTTTAAAGCTGCCTCGTTGTCAGCCTCAAATCGTAGCACAATCACAGGCATGGTATTGGATGAGCGCGCCAATCCAAAACCGTCCTTATATTCGACCCGCAGTCCATCGGTGGTGATCACGCGCTCGGGATTATCGAAGCGCGCAGTTTTCTGTAATTGCGCGATAACGCGATAGTTTTCGCCTTCTTGCAATCTTATCTGCAATTCAGGGGTGCTAAGGGCATCCGGGATTTCATTGAGCGCAAGATTGATATCCGTTGTGGAACTGAGCAGCTCCAGCAGACGCGCGCCTGCATAGAGTCCATCATCGAATCCATACCAGCGTTCATTAAAAAAAATGTGTCCACTCATTTCCCCGGCCAGTAACGCACCGGTTTCTTTCAATTTGCCTTTTATAAATGAATGTCCTGTCTTCCACATGATAGGCTCGCCACCATGTTGCCTGATCCAGGGAGCAAGATTACGAGTACATTTCACGTCAAAAATGATCCGCCCGCCCGGATTTCTGGACAATACATCGGCAGCAAACAACATCAGCTGGCGATCGGGATAAATGATGGTGCCGCTCTTGGTAACCACCCCCACACGATCACCATCGCCGTCGAAGGCAAGACCTATTTCCGCATCGTCAGTTTTAAGCGCCTCAATCAGGTCCCGCAAGTTGTCGGGAACGGACGGGTCGGGATGATGATTGGGAAAAGTCCCGTCGACCTCGCAGAACAACTCGGTTACCTCGCATCCCAATCTACGAAATAGCGTGGGCGCATAGCGGCCGGGTACGCCGTTACCGCAATCAATGACGATTTTCATGGGACGCGTTAGCTTCACATCACCGGTTATGCGTTGAAGATATGTTTCGGCAATATCGTGCGTGCGATAGTCGCCATTGCCGTAAGAAAAATCATTATTTTCAATCCGCATACTCAAGGCTTGAATGGATTCAGCGGCCAGGGTTTCACCGCCCAATACCATCTTCAAACCATTATATTCCGGAGGATTGTGGCTGCCGGTAACCATAACACCTGAATAATTGCACAACATATGGGCAGCGAAGTAGAGCATGGGCGTGGCGACCATCCCGACGTCCATCACGTCGATACCGCTTTTTTGCAAGCCTTTCGCGAGTGCCTGCGCCAGTTCCGGGCCTGACAATCTGCCATCACGTCCTATCGCTATCGATGCAAGTCCGCGTGTTCGTGCTTCAGATCCGATAGCCTGGCCGATGGCTTCGACGATTTCAGCAGTCAGTGTTTTCCCGACAATACCTCTAATATCGTAAGCTTTGAAAATTTCGTGCGGGAATGTGTGCATGAGATTAGCGTGAGGTTGAATGGCAATATTGAGCGCAGCTCAACTAGCAGCCTGTCGGACTTAAAGAATCGCAGCGAAAAAGTGACTGGGTGAGGGCAGATTCTGAGGATTTTGAAGGCCAATAGTTATTCTATTGGTCGAAAAAGCATCGAAATATGAACCGGCCAGACGCTTTTGTAGCCAATTTCCTTTAAGTCCGACAGGCTGCCAGTACCTGAAAAAACAGCCATAGTCACCGATCGGGACTATGGCTTTCTGTATTCAGCATCAAATACCTGCTTTCGTTAATGATGACCCGGCGCCACGCCCCCTTTGAGCTTGTAGCGCGTACCGCAGTATGGACATAGTGCTTCGCCCGTGCTTTCTATCGGCAAGAACACGCGAGGATGCGAATTCCATAACAACATTGAAGGCATTGGGCAATGAAGCGGCAAATCATCAACGGTGACTTCGATTTGGCGCTCTTTATTATCGCTGGCGTGATTCTGCATCGTTTCTCTCAGCTTGTATCGAATATGGATGAGCGGGATCAGACGTAGCTGAGCCAGTCGGCATGATTTTCGGTCTTGCCCCTGGCACAGTCAAAAAACATGGTTTGCAGCCTTTCGGTTATTGGGCCGCGCTTTCCGCTGCCGATCCTACGATTATCGAGTTCCCGAATCGGAGTCACTTCCGCTGCAGTACCGGTAAAAAAGGCTTCATCGGCACAATAAACTTCATCGCGGGTAATTCGCTTCTCGATTACCGGAATTCCGATTTCTTCTGCAAACTCCAGGATGGAAGCACGCGTAATACCCTCGAGGCAGGAGGTCATATCCGGCGTATAAAGCTTGCCATGCTTGATGATAAATATATTTTCGCCCGCTCCCTCCGCCACATACCCGTCCACATCCAGCAGCAGCGCTTCATCATAGCCGTCAGTCGCAACCTCCTGGTGAGCCAATATCGAATTTGCGTAGGTCGCGACCGACTTGGCACGACACATGTTGACATTGACATGATGACGCGAGAATGAGGATGTCTTGACACGAATGCCGTTTTCCAAGCCATCCGTGCCCAAATAGGCACCCCATGGCCAGGCTGCGATAGCCACATGAACGGAAAGCGTCGTGGCTGAAATACCCATGGCTTCGGAGCCGTAGAAAACGATCGGCCGGATATAGCACGATTCCAGCTTGTTCTGCCTGACCATATCGCGCTGCGCCTCCATCAGCGTCGCCTTGTCATAAGGTATTTTCATCATG
>JBDSOQ010000016.1:0-13343 GCA_039914755.1 Nitrosospira sp.
AGAATGAAGCATTCAAGGATTTTGACGGCGCAAGCCAAGGAGCTATCTTGAACAATCTCATTAAAAACATGGCCATCTGGCTTGTGATTGCTTTGGTGCTGATGACGGTGTTCAATCAGTTCAGCACGCGACAGGCGGCACAGGCGCCGATGGAATATTCGCAGTTCATCGACGAAGTAAAGCAGGGCAGGATTGCCAAGGTAACCATTGAAGGGCGAACGCTGAAAGGCACCAAATCCGATGGTCGGCGGTTTACCACCTACACGCCTTCGGATCCCTGGATGGTGAGCGACCTGCTGAAGGCGGGTGTCATCATTGACGCCAAACCGGAAGAAGAGCCATCGCTGCTGATGAACATTTTCGTTTCATGGTTCCCGATGCTTCTACTGATCGGCGTATGGATTTTCTTTATGCGCCAGATGCAGGGAGGCGGCCGGGGTGGTGGTGCGTTCTCGTTTGGAAAAAGCAAGGCACGCATGCTTGACGAGTCCACCAATCAAGTAACTTTTGCTGACGTGGCGGGTTGCGAGGAGGCCAAGGAGGAAGTTTTCGAGCTGGTCGAATTCTTGCGCGATCCCAGCAAGTTCCAGAAGCTGGGGGGACGAATTCCCCGCGGTGTATTAATGGTGGGAAGCCCGGGTACGGGTAAAACCCTTCTGGCTCGCGCAATTGCGGGCGAGGCCAAAGTTCCGTTTTTCAGTATTTCCGGTTCTGATTTTGTGGAAATGTTCGTCGGTGTCGGTGCGGCGAGAGTGCGTGACATGTTCGAGCAAGCCAAGAAGCACGCGCCGTGCATTATTTTCATCGACGAAATCGACGCGGTCGGCCGTCAACGCGGCGCGGGCCTCGGCGGCGGGAACGACGAGCGGGAACAAACATTGAACCAGCTGCTGGTCGAGATGGATGGTTTCGAGGGAACCGCCGGCGTGATTGTGATTGCAGCGACCAACCGCCCTGATGTGCTTGACCCGGCGCTATTGCGTCCCGGCCGCTTCGACCGGCAGGTGACGGTACCGCTACCCGACATTCGTGGCCGTGAGCAAATACTGCATGTCCATATGCGCAAGGTACCGATCGCGCCCGATGTGCATGCGGAAATCATTGCGCGAGGTACGCCGGGGATGTCCGGTGCCGATCTGGCCAATCTGGTGAACGAGGCGGCGCTGTTTGCGGCGCGTAGTAATAAACGACTCGTGGATATGGACGACTTCGAGCGTGCAAAGGACAAGATCTTCATGGGTGCGGAACGACGCTCCGTGGTGATGCCGGAGCGCGAACGGCGCAACACCGCCTACCACGAATCCGGGCATGCGGTAGTGGCACAGTTGCTGCCTAAGACCGATCCGGTGCACAAGGTTTCCATCATTCCGCGAGGACGCGCGCTAGGTGTGACAATGCAGCTCCCGACGGAAGACCGCTTCAGCATGGATCGTGAGGAAATTCTGCAGAACATTGCAGTGCTGTTCGGTGGACGTATCGCCGAAGAAGTGTTCATGGGGCAGATGACGACTGGTGCATCCAACGACTTTGAGCGTGCCACGGAAATGGCAAGGCGCATGGTCACGCAATGGGGCATGTCGGATTCCCTTGGTCCGATGGTATATGGCGAGAATGAAGGAGAAGTTTTTCTCGGCCGCTCCGTTACCACCCACAAGAACGTCAGCGAAGCCACCATGCAGAAGGTGGACGTGGAAATTCGCCGTATCATTGATATGCAATACACGCTGGCGCGCGGGCTGATCGAGGAAAATCGCGACAAAATCGAGGTGATGGCCAAAGCCCTGCTGGAATGGGAAACCATAGACTCCGATCAGATCGGAGATATTATGGAAGGTCGTCCGCCGCGTCCCCCAAAGCCCAGCAAATCCACGCCGACGCCGCCCAGGGACAATACGCCTCCGACGGCGCCAGCGCCGACCGCAACGCCAGCTCAGGAAGTTTAAGCGTAAGATATTCCCAAGCTGGGCATCTAAAAGAAAAAGGCGGGCTCGTCCCGCCTTTTTCATTTTCCAATTGACGGCTACACCGCCAGATTTCCGTGCCTCCATTTCCGCAATTTAACGCGCATCCTCCCGGCCGCGCCCTCGTGATGGGGATCGTCAATGTAACGCCAGACTCCTTCTCCGATGGCGGTTTGTGCGGATCGACCGAACGTGCGCTCCGCCATGCGGCACATCTGATTGAACAGGGGGCGGACTGGCTGGATGTCGGTGGCGAGTCCACCCGTCCCGGTAGCACTTCCATCAGTGCGGAAGAAGAGTTGCGCCGCGTCATCCCGGTAGTGGAAGCTTTGGCCGGCATGAACATATCTGTTTCGGTCGATACCTCCAAGCCGGAGGTGATGCGTGCGTCGATAAAGGCTGGCGCAACCATGATTAACGATGTCAATGCGCTACAGGCAGCAGGTGCGCTAGAGGCGGTTGCAGCCGGAGGCGTGGCAGCATGCCTCATGCACATGCGCGGTGCCCCGCACAGCATGCAAATCAACCCTCGATACGATGATGTCGTGGCGGAAGTGAAAACCTTTCTGCAGCAGCGCCTTGATGCGGCGCAAGCCGCAGGTATCTCGCGCGAGCGGTTGGTGATAGATCCCGGCTTTGGCTTTGGAAAGACGTACGACCATAACATCCAGTTGCTGCGTCACCTCGACCGCTTCACCGATCTTGGCGTGCCGGTAATGGTGGGATTGTCGCGCAAGGCGATGCTGGGGAAAATTACCGGTAACGAAGTGGGCGACAGGGTCCACGCCAGTATTGCCGCCGCTTTGGCGGCAGTGGCGAGGGGTGCGGCAATTGTGCGGGTACACGACGTAAAAGCAACCAGGGATGCGCTAGCGGTTTATAATATTATCGAACAACGACAATAAACTGCGGGGCGCGCTTACGCTGCCGCTGGGTTGTAACTATCGACGGAGCCTTCAATTGACAAAAAAATATTTTGGAACTGACGGCATACGCGGGCGTGTAGGAGAGATGCCTATCACGCCCGAATTTGTTATGCATCTTGGTTATTCTGCCGGCAAGGTCCTGGCATCGTCGGAATGGCATCTATCCAAGGGCGAACGTCCGGCGGTACTGATCGGTAAGGACACTCGCATATCAGGGTACATGCTTGAATCAGCGCTGCAAGCGGGACTTTCCGCCGCAGGAGTGGATGTGCTGCTTTCGGGGCCTATGCCGACGCCGGCGGTAGCTTACCTCACTCGCGCCCTGCGACTGCAGGCGGGCATCGTCATTTCCGCTTCACATAACCCGTTCGAAGACAACGGCATCAAGTTTTTTTCCGCGGCGGGCACGAAGTTGCCCGATGTGACCGAGCATGCGATAGAGGCAGGACTGAAGGCACCCATCAAATCGATGCCGTCAGCGCAGCTCGGGAAAGCACGCAGGGTCAATGACGCCAGAGGGCGTTACATCGAATTCTGCAAAAGCACCTTTCCGAATCATCTCGATCTGCGCGGTTTGCGGATTGTGGTTGACTGCGCTCATGGTGCGACATATCAAATTGCCGGCCCGGTGCTGCATGAGCTGGGTGCGGATGTCGTTGCCATCGGCGCCCAGCCCGACGGCCTCAATATCAATCTCGAATGCGGCGCCACGCATGGTGCCGCTCTGCAGGAAGCGGTCCGGCTGCATCAGGCCGATATTGGTATTGCGCTTGATGGTGACGGTGATCGCGTAATCATGGCTGACGAAAAAGGCGTGCTTTACGATGGCGACCGGTTGCTCTATATCATTGCCAAGCATCGCCAGCAGAAGGGGTTGCTCAAGGGCGGCGTAGCGGGAACATTAATGACTAATCTCGCGGTGGAAAACGGTTTAAGGAAACTGGGTATCCCGTTTGCTCGCGCTAACGTCGGCGACCGCTATGTATTGGAGCTATTACAGAAAGAAGGCTGGCAACTGGGCGGCGAAGGCTCTGGCCATATTCTTTGCATCGATAAACATACCACCGGCGACGGCATTATTTCCGCGCTGCAAGTGTTATATGCCATGAGAGATTCCGCCAAAACGCTGCCGGAGCTTGCATATGGCGTCACGCTATATCCTCAACAGTTGATTAACGTCAAGGTCCCCAAGGGGTTCGATTCGCATGCCAATGTGGCGATCAAAGCGGCCCAGGCAGAAGCCGAGCGCGATCTTGACGATAGCGGCCGCGTGCTATTACGCCCATCAGGCACAGAACCTCTGATACGAGTGATGGTCGAGGGTGAGTCCAGGCAGAAGGTTAAACATTGGGCGGAAAAAATAGCGGATATCGTGCGAAACGCCGCAGTGGAATGAAAAGTTGACAAAGCAGGTGCCGGGTATCATCCCATCGTACCCGCAAGAACCTCTCAGGTTCACAAGGAATGTCACAAGACCGTAATACTAATGACCTAGCATGACGATGCTCCAAAAATGCAATATCTGATCATCTGACCGTAAACGGGGGAAATGTTGAAGTTACCGAATAGCAATAAAATGAGAATGTCTGTCGTATTTGCCGGACTGATCAGTATCAACGGCATTGCGGGGGCTGATGCAATTGTGAAAATCGACGGTTCCAGTACCGTTTATCCCATTACTGAAGCAGTGGCCGAAGATTTTCAGAAGGACACGAAAGGTGCAGTTAGAGTCACAGTCGGCATTTCGGGGACTGGCGGGGGCTTCAAGAAATTCTGCCGTGGTGAAACGGACATCGTCAACGCTTCGCGCCCGATTCTGAAAAAGGAAATGGACGACTGCAAAAAAACGGGCATTCAATATGTCGAGATGCCGATCGCATTCGATGCGCTGACTGTAGTAGTGAATCCCAAGAACGACTGGAGCAAAACAATTACCGTCGCAGAGTTGAAGAAAATCTGGGAGCCGGCGGCACAGGGCAAAATCACCAAATGGAGCCAGGTGAACCCGGCATGGCCCGATGAGACGATAAAGCTCTACGGCGCGGGCGCGGATTCGGGCACTTTCGATTACTTTACGGAAGCCATTGTCGGTAAGGCCAAATCGAGCCGTGGGGATTTTACCGCGTCCGAGGATGACAACGTATTGGTGCAGGGTGTGGCTAGCGACAAGAACGGCCTCGGTTTTTTTGGTTTTGCCTACTATGCCGAAAATAAGAAAAAACTGAAGGTGGTCGCCATCGATGCAGGTAAAGGTGCTGTCATCCCATCCGCCCAAACGGTGGAGGACGGAACATATCAGCCGTTGTCCCGCCCTATTTTCATCTATGTGAACATCAAGTCGGCAGAGCGGCCCGAAGTCAGGCAGCTCATCGAGTTTTATATGAAAAATGCGCCTGCGCTGGTGCAGGAAGTTAAATTCTTTCCATTGCCAACCCGGGCCTATGCCACTAACCTGGAGCATCTTGGCAAAAAGAAGGTAGGAACCGTGTTTGGCGGCAAGCCGGAAGTGGATCTCAGGATTGAGGAAGTACTCAAGCGCGAGACCAGCCTATAATTCCACATACGGTGGCGCATCGGATCAGGGATGGGCTGAGCTGAAGGAAGGCGCAGCGGATCATCCCGGCAGGGCAGCCATAATGCAACGGATTTGCTAAACATCTGCGGTATAGTCCAACGCACACGTCTGTAGTAACCTGTCGGGCTTAAAGAGAATCGGCTGCAAAAGCGTCTGGGCGGTTCATATTTCGCCGCTTTTTCGACCAATAGAATAATTATTGGCCTTCAAAATCCGTCCTCACCGGTTACTTTTTTTGCCGCGATTCTTCAAGTCCGACAGGCTGCTGGCGGCTCATTTTTTTATCTTTTCCAGTTTTTTCCCAGGTTTTCAGGTCCGGAACAGTTCCCTCCACGGAAATTACTCCACATTCAGGAGCAGAGCCCGCCTATTCCGCTCGTTATGATCCTGTCTTATTGGGTGAGGCAGGATTGGGCACGGGCGCAAATCTATGGGAAAATAGGCAATTGCAGTCGTGAGTAGTGAATGAACCCCGATCACTGTAAAATTTCTGTCGTTTCTTTACTTTCATATCTTTAGAAAAGGAATAAGTCGTGACTGTCATTCGTTTACCGGACGGATCGGAGCGCAGGTATGAACACCCGGTGACGGTAGGCGACGTCGCGGCATCGATTGGCGCAGGACTGGCTCGGGCCGCGCTGGCCGGCAAAGTGAATGGTAAGCTGGTGGATGTATCCAGCGCCATCGAAACTGATAGCGACTTGACGATCGTCACTGAAAAGGACGCGGAAGGGCTGGAAATTATCCGTCATTCCAGCGCCCATCTGCTGGCACATGCAGTGAAAGAGCTGTTTCCGGAAGCACAGGTAACCATTGGGCCCGTGATTGAGGACGGCTTTTATTATGATTTTTCCTTTCACCGTCCATTCACACCGGATGATCTGGCAGCAATTGAAAAACGTATGGGTGAAATCAGCGCGCGCAACCTGAAAGTCGAGCGCAAAGTTTGGGAGCGTTCCCAGGCAATCAATTTTTTCAAGAACCAGGGCGAGCACTACAAGGCGCAGATCATCGAGAGCATTCCCGGCAATGAGGAAGTTTCGCTCTATTCTCAGGGAAATTTTACCGATTTATGCCGAGGGCCGCATGTGCCTGCCACATCCAGGCTCAAGGTTTTCAAGCTGATGAAGCTTGCGGGAGCGTATTGGCGTGGCGACTCGCGCAATGAGATGTTACAGCGAATTTACGGCACCGCCTGGGCCAGAAAGGAAGATCAGGATGCCTATCTGCGTCGCCTTGAGGAAGCGGAAAAGCGTGATCACCGTAAGCTCGGCAAGCAACTGGATCTGTTTCATATCCAGGAAGAAGCGCCGGGTATGGTATTCTGGCATCCCAAGGGCTGGATCATATGGCAGGAGATAGAGCAGTACATGCGGGAAATATTCCGCAATAACGGTTACCTCGAAATTCGCACACCCTCGGTACTGGATAAAGGTCTATGGGAGCGGTCAGGGCACTGGGAAAATTTCCGCGAAAACATGTTCATCACTCAATCGGAAGAGCGTGAATTTTCGGTCAAGCCCATGAACTGTCCTGGTCATGTCCAAGTGTTCAAGCAGGGACTGAAAAGCTATCGGGATTTGCCGTTACGCCTGGCCGAATTCGGTTCGTGTCATCGTAATGAGCCATCCGGCGCTTTGCATGGGATTATGCGAGTGCGAGCATTTACTCAGGATGATGCACACATTTTTTGCACCGAGGCCCAGGTACAGGGTGAGGTGATACAGTTTATCGACCTGTTGCAGAAGGTTTATACCGATTTCGGCTTTGATGAGATACTGGTGAAACTTTCGACCCGTCCTCAGAAACGCGTGGGTTCGGAGGAACAGTGGGATAAGGCGGAAGCCGCATTAAAAGCCGCATTGGATCACAAGAAGCTCATTTGGGAGCTACAACCCGGCGAAGGCGCGTTCTACGGCCCAAAAATCGAGTTTTCGCTCAAGGATAGCATTGGCCGTTTGTGGCAGTGTGGTACTCTCCAACTTGACTTTTCCATGCCTGAGCGACTGGATGCCGAATTTGTGGCCGAGGATAATTCCCGTCGGGTGCCAGTCATGCTGCACCGGGCAATTCTCGGGTCATTGGAGCGCTTCATTGGTATTATCCTGGAAAATTATGCGGGCGCCTTGCCGCTTTGGCTTGCCCCGGACCAGGCGGTAGTATTGAATATTTCTCAGGGACAAGCAGAATACGCCCGGAAAGTGGCCGAAGAGCTCAAGCATAACGGCATACGGGCGTGCGCGGACTTGAGAAATGAGAAAATAACTTATAAAATACGAGAACATAGTTTACAAAAGCTACCCTATCAGATCATCGTGGGGGAGAAGGAAGTGGCGGCGCAAACGGTTTCAGTACGAACACGGGTAGGCTCCGATCTCGGCCAGATGTCTTTGCCGATGCTGATAGAACGGCTTAAAGCAGAGATATGCCTGAGAGCTGGCGAGGTTTAATTTATTAACATATTTGGGGAATTACTATAGTTCAAGAAAAAGCAGCCCGTATCAATCAAGAGATTAATGCGCCGGAGGTGCGCTTGATTGGTGTAGATGGAGAGCAAATAGGCATAGTCGCGCTGGCGGCCGCCAACACTTTGGCGGAGGAAGCCGAGGTCGATTTGGTTGAGATCGCCCCCACCGCGCGACCCCCCGTGTGCCGGCTGATGGATTATGGCAAGTTTCGTTATCAGGAGAGCAAGAAAAAACACGAAGCCAAGCTCAAGCAGAAGCAGATCCAGATCAAGGAAGTCAAGTTCCGGCCCAACACGGACGATGGCGATTACAATATCAAGCTGCGTAACCTGATCAGTTTTCTTGAAGAAGGTGATAAAGCCAAGATCACGTTGCGGTTTCGCGGACGTGAAATGGCACATCAGGAATTTGGCGTACGTCTGCTTGAGCGCGTCAGAGATGATCTGGAGCCGCATGCGGTGGTTGAGCAGTTTCCCCGGATGGAAGGACGGCAAATGGTGATGGTGTTATCGCCGCGAAAGAAAGAAATAGCAGCCAAGCCAAAGGAGGCGCAGCCGAAGGGGGTTACGGAAATTGATGTAGCCCGTGATTAAGACGTAAACTCACCTATAGCGTAGCAGTTGGAAGTTATTCAAGCGTGAATCGGATAACACAAAAGTGGGCATCGGTGTGATATTGCGATTCAAAAAACAAGTGATCTCCGGGTTTAAAGTGTTCCGGCCAGGAAACACCCGGCGTCATGTTAAAGCAGGAGTAATGCAATGCCAAAGATGAAAACAAAGAGTGGGGCCGCAAAGCGCTTCACGGTGCGAGCAGGCGGCAGCGTCAAGCGCGCACAAGCGTTCAAACGTCATATTCTTACCAAGAAAAGCACGAAAAGCAAGCGTCAGTTACGGGGAACCGTGGGCGTTCATTGCAGTGATGCGCCGTCTGTGCGCGCCATGCTGCCTTACGCCTAGGAGAGACTGAGATGCCAAGAGTAAAACGTGGTGTAACGGCTCACGCCCGTCACAAAAAAGTATTGGATCTGGCGAAAGGCTATCGCGGCCGCCGCAAGAACGTTTATCGTATTGCCAAGGAAGCGGTGATGAAAGCGGGGCAATATGCATACCGCGACCGCCGCCAGAAGAAACGTCAGTTTCGGGCTTTGTGGATTGCTCGTATCAACGCTGCTGCGCGGGAATGCGGGTTATCCTACAGCGTTTTCATGAACGGCTTGAGGAAAGCTGCGATTGAGGTGGACCGGAAGGTTCTGGCTGATATTGCTGTATTTGATAAGCCGGCTTTTGCGAAAATAGTCGAGCAGGCCAAAGCCAGCCTGACCGTATAGCAGTAGTAGCAAAAAAATCGCTGCGAGGAGGCTAAAGGCAGAGACGCCTTGCCTCCTTTTTTCTTGTAGATATCCGGTAATCCATCGTAATTTCGTTTGCTTATGACTAATCTGGATCACCTTATCAGTGAAGCCATTGATCTGTTCAATGGTACGCATGAAATTGTCGAGCTGGAGCAAGTCAAGGCGCGCTATTTAGGTCGGCACGGCCGCCTGACGGAATTACTGAAGGGTTTGGGCAAGCTCCCGCCGGAAGAGCGTCCCGCCGTCGGACATCGCATAAACCAGGCGAAGGAAACCTTGGAAGCGGCACTTAACTTCCGCCGGGATGCGATACAGGAAAAAAAAATGGAGGCGCAATTACTTGAAGAAGCGCTGGATGTGACGCTGCCCGGGCGCGGTTTGGGAATGGGTGGGCTGCACCCGATAACGCGGACCCTGGAACGCATCCAGTCACTATTCCATTCAATCGGGTTTACTGTAGCCACCGGTCCCGAGATCGAAACCGATTTCTACAATTTCACCGCGCTCAATATCCCGGAGAATCATCCGGCACGCGCCATGCACGATACCTTTTACGTCGATGATGAGGCCGGCAGGCATTTGCTGCGTACCCATACTTCGCCGGTTCAAATCCGCTATATGGAGAAAAACCAGCCGCCCTTGAAGGTGATCGCGCCAGGAAGAGTATACCGTTGCGATTCTGATTTAACCCATACACCCATGTTTCATCAGGTAGAAGGTCTTTGGGTGGATGAAAATGCCAATTTTTCGGCGTTGAAAGGTGTCCTGGCCGATTTCATGCAGCAATTTTTCGAGCGGGACGATTTGCCGGTGCGCTTCCGTGCTTCTTTTTTTCCGTTTACCGAGCCTTCCGCTGAGATGGATATCCGTTGCGTGAAGTGCGAAAACGGTTGCCGCATATGCAGTTATACCGGATGGCTGGAAGTGCTGGGGTGCGGAATGGTGCATCCTAACGTTCTCAAGCATGTTGGCATAAACAGTGAAAAATATATTGGTTTCGCATTTGGACTGGGAGTCGAGCGGCTGGCGATGCTGCGGTATGGCGTAAGCGATTTGCGGTTATTTTTCGAAAATGATTTACGATTTTTGAAACAGTTTAATTAACCCGGATGTTTCATAAATTGACGCGCGCCCTTGCTGGTCTTTTGTTTCGTATGAAAATTTCGTTCAGTCGGGCGTATGAATAACAACGCCACTCTTTCACAAAATCTCCCTACGAAACAAAATCCTGCGCAATCATCACGCGAATTTATGAAACATCCGGGTTAAAAGACTCGCGGGATTACCGGAAACGGCATGTTGCATTTCGCCACTCAATTGGTAAATCCAAAATATCTGGAGGGGCAGGAACGCAGGCATGCCTGGGTAGCGCGGATACTCCCTGCGAATATACTGAAGAGCGGCGAGGTTACGCGAACCCTGGGGCGTAAGTATGATCCGGCGAGCAGTGGATAAGCGGTAATCGCCAAACACATATCTCGTGATCCTTGAAAGGCCCCCTCAAGTACACTTGGTCCGCCTCTCCCGCAAAGAGAAATAAATTCAAATGAAATTTTCAGAAAATTGGCTTCGCACTTTCGTTAACCCGCCGTTATCGGCAGGCAACCTTGCTCAGGCGCTAACCATGGCCGGCCTGGAAGTTGAGGCTATCGAGCCGGTCGCGCCGGCCTTTAGCAAGGTAGTAGTGGCCGAAGTGCTATCCGTGCACAAGCATCCGGATGCCGACCATCTTTATATTTGCAAGGTCAATGCGGGTTTGGTTGAGGCTGGTGAGCCGCTCCAGGTTGTCTGCGGTGCGGCAAATGTTCGTGCCGGGGTGAAGGTGCCATGTGCGCTGGAAGGAGCGGAACTGCCGGGTCTTACCATTAAACGGACGAGGATACGTGGAGTTGAATCCGCCGGGATGTTATGTTCAGCCAGGGAACTGGGTTTGGAAGAAGTCGCGGCCGGTTTGTTGCTGCTTCCGGATAGCGCACCAGCCGGTGAGGATTTTCGACATTATTACGAACTTGAGGATAACCTCCTTACACTCAAGCTGACGCCCAACCGCGGGGATTGTCTTGGATTGTTCGGCATAGCGCGGGAAGTGGCCGCGATTACATTCGAAGATCTCAAGCCGTTAACGATCAAGTCGATTGGAGGCCAGTTGGATGACACCCTGGCGATACAGGTCGATGCGCCGGACGCTTGCCCGCTTTACTGTGGCAGGGTGGTACGTGGCGTTTCCCTCGATGTTACCACCCCGCAGTGGATAATCCGTCGCCTGGAACGTAGCGGTTTGCGTTCAATCAACGCTGTGGTTGATATCACTAATTACGTAATGCTGGAGACCGGTCAGCCTCTCCATGCTTTCGATCTCGCAAAGATTGCAGGTGCCCTCGGGGGAGCAATTCATGTGCGCTATGCCAAGCTCGGCGAGAGACTCCAATTATTGAATGGAGAAGACCTTGTGCTGCAGCCCGGCATGCTGGTCATAGCGGATGCGGTCAAGCCGTTGGCGCTCGCCGGTATCATGGGCGGAAATGAGAGTGGGGTGGTTCAAGGGGCAACCGATATATTTCTGGAAAGCGCTTTTTTCAGTCCTGAAGTGATCTCCGGTAAATCATTTTCCCTCGGGTTTAGTTCAGATTCGGCGTATCGCTTCGAGCGGGGCGTAGATTTTGGCGCGACGCGCAATGCGATGGAGCGCGCAACGGGTTTGATCCTGGATATTTGTGGCGGTGGGACGGGGCCGATTACCGAGATCAGAGGCAAGTTGCCGCAACGCGACCCCATCCGCCTTCGCGTGGAACGGACCCGGAGAGTGCTGGGCATCGATCTTGGTGAAGCCAGAATTGCCGAATTATTCCGCCGCCTGCAATTCGGTTTCTCCTTAGCGGGGGATGTCTTCCAGGTTACGCCGCCGACTTACCGCTTCGATCTTGCCATCGAAGAAGACCTGATCGAGGAACTGGCGCGCATACACGGTTACAATCATATACCCGCTACCCTGCCCCAGATGAAGCTGGGCATGCTGCCTGCGCCTGAAACATTGAAGCCCCTCGCACAGTTGAGGGAAATCATGACAGGGCGGGATTACCAGGAAGTCATCAACTATGCTTTCGTAGATGCTTCCTGGGAATTGGAGTTGGCGGGCAACAATGCGCCGGTAGTACTGAAAAATCCCCTGTCCAATCAGTTAGCCGTAATGCGCAGCAGCCTGATCGGCGGCCTTATATCGAACCTGCAATTCAACCTCAACCGTAAGCAGCCCAGAATACGTCTGTTCGAAATTGGAGATTGTTTCGAAAAAAGCGGAGAGGTCTATGCGCAACATGAAAAATTAGCCGGCCTTTGTTACGGGGATGCAATGGCTGAGCAGTGGGGCGCGCGGGCGCGCGCATTGGATTTTTATGATGCAAAAGCAGATATCGAAGCGCTGTTTTGTCCAGCAGCAGTTGAGGTCGAGGCGGCGCCCCACCCGGCACTGCATCCAGGGAAATCGGCTCTGATCCGCCTGGATGGCAAAATCGCCGGCTATCTGGGAGAGCTGCACCCTCGTTGGCAACAAAAGTTTGGCTTGCCCAAACCGGTTGTGCTGTTCGAGCTGGAGGTGGCAAGCGTCATGGCACGAACCCTGCCGAAAGCGGCGGAGATTTCAAAATATCCACCCATACGGCGGGATATCGCCGTGGTGGTGCCGGAAGATGTTCGTGTTCAGGCAATGCTGGACTGCATGCACGCCGAGAAATTGCCTGTTATTTCGGAAATTTCCCTGTTTGATGTGTATCATGGCAAAGGTATGGAAAACGGCAAAAAAAGTCTTGCATTCCGTATGTTATTACAAGATACTCAAAAAACATTAACCGACGCGGAAGCAGATCGGGTTGTCGCACAGTTGATAAATGTTTTGCAGAATCAGTTCGGGGCAAAACTCCGCAGCTGATTAAAGCAGAATAATTATCAGGGGGCTATTGTGCGAACCGATAGTGATGATGCCGGCCTCGAGGGCGGTGTCCACCGTCTGTGCCCACTGGTCGAAGGGAAGCATGCCGATCCCGTCGGGCGACGGCCAGATCA
>JBDSOQ010000164.1:0-4533 GCA_039914755.1 Nitrosospira sp.
ATTTTGTTTTGTAGGGAGATTTTGTGAAAGAGTGGCGTAGTTATTCATACGCCCGACTGAACGAAATTTTCATACGAAACAAAAGACCAGCAAGGGCGCGCGTCAATTTATGAAACATCCGGGCTAGAAGTTGCAACGCAGCCATGAGCCGCAAAAACCGTGCAATTCGCCCTGTAGCGCCCTCACCCGGAACGTGAGCGTCAGATAATATGAAATATTGTTATTAATCATGACACCGATCTATCAAATGAGCGGTCGACTACCGGATATAGGTTAAATCCGGCTACGCGATTCCCCCTCGGCTTTCGGGTTGAGGCAACTCTTCACTTATCGAAAATTACCCATGTCCGGCACCGTATTTACTATTGCTGTCAATCCAAAAATACCTCCCCGCCTGGCGCGGCTCGAGGAACTGGCCAACGATCTCTGGTATAGCTGGGATCGCTCTACGCGCTCACTATTTTCCCGGCTGGATCCCAGCCTTTGTGCGACAGTGGGGCACAATCCCAAAGATTTTCTCAAGCGCGTGGATGAGTCGCTGCTGCTGAGAGCCGCCGAGGACCAGGTATTTCTCGCCAATTACAACAGCGTTCTTTCGGCTTACGATTCATATCATTCGGAACCAGTGCGAAACGGCGCAACGACGGGTTTGCACCCTGATGATCAGGTGGCATATTTTTGTTTCGAGTTCGGTTTCCATGAGAGCTTTCCAATTTATTCGGGTGGCCTCGGTATCCTGGCAGGCGACCATTGCAAGGCAGCGAGCGATTTGCGCTTGCCATTGGTCGGCGTGGGTTTGCTCTACCGTCAGGGATATTTCTTCCAGACCATCGATAACTTGGGTAATCAACGAGTTACCTATACCGATTTGGATTTTGAGGATTTGCCCGTAGCGCCCGTGTTGAGCGACAATGGTTCGGAAGTACGAGTCGAAGTGGAAATGCCACAACGCAAGGTCGTCGTCAAGGTCTGGCAGGCGAAGATCGGTCACGTTACGCTTTACCTGCTCGATACGAATTTAGCGGAAAATTCGCCAGATGATCGCGATATCACGCATCAACTCTACGGCGGCGACCGGAACCTGCGCATCAAGCAGGAAATCCTGCTTGGTATTGGCGGTGTCCGGGCGTTGAGGGAGGTGGGCATCAAGCCAACGATATGGCATATCAATGAAGGGCATGCTGCGTTCATGATGTTGGAACGTATGCGTAATCTGGTGCAGCAAGGGCTGGACTTCGCGAGTTCGCTGGAGGCAGTGGCGGCAAGCACGGTGTTCACAACCCATACCTCGGTACCGGCGGGACATGACCACTTCGGCGATGACATGATGGCCGCTTATTTCGAAGGGTTTTATCGTGATCTTGAAATCACCCGGGAAGAATTCCTGGCGCTGGGTCGCGTTCGCGGCAGCCACGATTTCAACATGACAAATCTTGCCATTCATGGCTCGCGCTTTCAGAACGGCGTCAGCAAGATACATGGCAACGTTTCCGCGCGAATCTGCAGGGATTTGTGGCCACAGATCGAGCCGGAAGAAAATCCGATGGGACATATCACGAACGGCGTGCATGTGCCGACGTTCCTGGCTCAGGAATGGCCGGACTTGTTCGACCGCTATCTCGGCTATGAATGGCGTAACCATATGTGTGATACCGATTACTGGTCGCGTATCAGCGCCATTCCCGATCACTTGTTCTGGAGCGTTCGGCAAACACTGAAATCACAGATGTTATATAGCATACGTGCCCGTCTCGCCGTCCAGATTTCCCGTAATCATGGTTCTGAAGCGCATCTCGACCGCCTGCTGAGATTCACTGACCCTATAAACCCGAATATTCTGACACTTGGCTTCGCCCGCCGTTTTGCCACGTACAAACGCGCGACGCTGCTATTTGACAATCTCGACTGGTTGCGCAGGATCATGCTGGATCAGGACCGCCCGGTTATAATAATTTTTGCGGGCAAGGCGCATCCTGCCGATGTTCCGGGACAGGACCTGATTCGTCACATCAACCAGGTTGCCCAGATGCCGGAATTTCAAGGACAACTTCTGTTGGTCGAGGATTACGATTTACGTCTCGCCCGGCGGTTGGTGGCCGGGGTCGATGTGTGGCTCAACAACCCGGTATATCCGCTGGAAGCAAGCGGGACCTCAGGCATGAAAGCAGGTATAAATGGAACGCTCAACCTGAGCGTACTCGATGGCTGGTGGGGCGAGGGCTATAACGGCAGGAATGGCTGGGCGATCAAGCCCGGACCGGAAGATATGGATCTGGCGCGGCGCGATAAGGAAGAGAGCAGGGATTTTTACGAAACGCTGCAGGATCACGTTGTGCCGCTCTACTATACCCGCGATAAACTGGGTTACTCCTCGGGTTGGGTGAAAATGGCGAAGGACTCGATGATGTCGTTGCTGCCGCGTTACACGGCCGCGCGCATGGTAAGCGAGTACACCCAGAAGTTTTATGTACCGGCAAGCAAGCAGGGGGCGCTTTATGCCGTCGATGACTTCAGCGGTGCGAGGAAAGTCGCGGCCTGGAAAGCTTTCGTGCGGAAAAAATGGGAAGGCGTAGCGATTCGTCGATTGAATACGCCACGCAAGCGTATCAGTTTTGGTGATGCCGCGCAGTTCGATGTCGCGGTAAGGTTGAATGGCTTACAGCCCGAGGACGTGATAGTGGAAATGTTGATTTGCCGCCAGCGCAACAAGGTCACGCTGCGCGAGTTCAATCATATCAGGTTTGAATTCAGCGGCATCGAAGAATCGGGCGAGCACCTGTATTCACTGAGCCTCACCCCGGATTTATGCGGGAAGCTGGACTATTACATACGCGTTTATCCATATCAACCTTTGCTGACGCATCCATTTGAAATGGGCATGATGGTGTGGGTGTAATTTTTCTTTTTTCAATTTGGTCCAAGGGTCCGCCAGTTCCATGACTTCGGTGGTCCGACCCGGTCACTGACGAAAAAACCTTCCTGTGATTCAAAATGCCGAATCAGTCTCCACCCCGCAATGACCGGGAGCTCAGGAGGAAAGCGATAAGTAGATTTGCCGGTACGCAGCAGCGCTCGAATGCCAGCTGAAATCTTTTGTCATGCCATTTTTCTTCAAGCGGCACCACACTGATTTATCGTGATAGGCAACGGCAACCCGCCGAATCGCACTGAGAAAACTGTCGGCGGTCATGTCGTGGAACACAAAACCACTGGCGCTTTTATCGGCCAAAGTGGCGGGCGTGCAATCGACTACGGTGTCGCGCAAACCGCCGGTCGCGTGAACCAGCGGAGGCGTACCGTAGCGCTGGCTATACATTTGGTTCAGGCCACACGGTTCGAAGCGGGAAGGCATCAGGAAGCTATCTGCGCCCGCTTCTATCAAATGGGCAAGTTTTTCGTCGAAACCGATACGGACCGCCATTTTCCCCGGATAATTTTTCTCCAGTCTGACGAACGCCTGCTACAACGCGGTTTCGCCGCTGCCCAGAATCACAAGCTGGGCAGGTATTTCGGTCAATCGCGCTGCAACCTGCAATAAAAGATCGTAACCTTTCTGATAAGTAAATCGGCCGACGGCGCCGAATAACGGAATATGCGGATCGGCAGTCAGCCCCAGCAATTGTTGTAATGCGGTTTTATTGCGGGCTTTGGCTGCAAGATTGGTAATGGCATAATTTTGCGTAATATACCGATCAGTAGCAGGATTCCATTCTGAAGAGATGCCATTGATGATCCCACTGATGTGCCCGCGTCGCGCAGCCAGCAGGCCTTCCATGCCAAAGCCCAGCGGCGCCGTCTGAATTTCTTCCGCATACGTCGGGCTCACGGTAGCGACGTGGTCGGAATAATAGAGCCCCGCCTTGAGAAACGACATATTGCCATAATATTCCATGCCATTTATATCGAAACTTTCGGCAGGCAGACCCAGTTGAGCCACCGTATCGGGCGGAAATATACCCTGAAAAGCGAGATTGTGTATAGTCATCAGCGATGCCGCTTTTTTTCCCCTATAGAAATGCAGATAAGCCGGTACCAGGCCGCTTTGCCAATCGTTGCAGTGAACAACGCGCGGGCGCCAGACAAGCGGGCTCGCGTCACTCGCCAGAATTGCGCCAATTTTCGAGAGGAGGCCGAAACGCAAAGCATTATCCGGCCAGTCGTGCCCGGCATTATCCAAGTATGGCCCCCCTTCGCGCTGGTACAGTACGGGGCAATCAATGACGAAAACGGGAAGAAACGCGGATGCGCCCAACGGCAGCTTTGCAGATAGCAGCACCGACGGCGGAAATGGAGATTGATCCCTGAATTCGGCTATCTTTTGTTTTTTTTTGAGACCCGACAGCACTTGCGGATAGCCTGGGATGAGTACACGTACGTCAATCTTCAATTGGCGCAATGCCAGCGGTAGCGCCGCGCTGACATCCGCAAGACCCCCGGTTTTATTCAGAGGATAAATTTCCGGCGTGATAAACAGAACACCGGGGTTGGGATTTGATAAAGCTCGTGGCATTGCGTTCCACCGATTAAGATTTT
>JBDSOQ010000048.1:0-6752 GCA_039914755.1 Nitrosospira sp.
TTGCCGCGTACTGTCGGGTCATTTCACGCCGGAGAATCATTTCGGCTTTGAGGGCGTTGCCTGGTACTGGCACTTTGTGGACGTGGTCTGGCTGGGCCTGTTCATATTCGTTTATTGGCTCGTGTAACGATTGCAGGACTTTATCCAGGGTCGTTATTACATGACAGTTTTTTTGTGATCTCGCGATGATTCTATCCCGCACAACTCAGTATGCCATCCAGGCGCTTATTTATATGGCCACGCAACCCCGTGGCGTCGCCGTGCTGAATCGCACCATCGCCGACCACCTGAGGTCATCCCCCACTTATCTTGCCAAGATTCTGCAAGACTTGTCCCGCGGCAACCTGCTTTATTCTTTCCGCGGAAAGCAAGGAGGTTTTTGCCTGAGGGAAAATAGCGACCAGATTAATCTGATGCAGATCGCTATCCTTACCGAGGGTCCCGGATTCACCGATGGCTGCGTGCTGGGGCTCAAGGTTTGCAGTGATAAAACGCCCTGCCCGATGCATGTCAAATGGTGGCCAATCAAGCAGGAGATCATGAAGTTGTTGCAGAACCAGACCTTGGACCTGCTTGCCACCATGGTCGTAAGCGGCAGGTATAAACTGACCGATTTACCGGAGGCCGCACTTGGCGGTCAAAACCGCTTGGGCGAAAGCCGCCCGAATGGATTGTAAAATTTTTCAGCGGAGCTAACATGACCAAATGCTCGTCGAATATATCGCGCGCTACCGATGACCCGGTTGACGTTCCCCTGGATTGCAGGAATTGCGGCGCTTATAAGTTGTGCATGTCCCTTTGGTTGAAGACGGGTGACGCATCTTTGCTTGAGCGAGTCGTCAAAAGAAAGCACGTGTTTAAACGCGGAGATGTTTTGTATCGCATGGGGCAGCCGATGGAATACATGTATGTCATCCGCGGCGGATCGGTCAAAACCAGCGTCAGCACCGAGGACGGGCAGGTGCAGGTCATCGGTTTTCACATAGTCGGAGAATTGCTGGGTCTGAATGCGATTGAGAGCCGGCAACATAACTGTGAAGCCCAGGCGACGGGAATTACCTCTGTTTGCGAAGTTTCCATTGATCGCTTTGAAGAACTGGCCAGCGCAGATCCCGCCGTCCAGCACGAAATTCTCAAAATCATGAGTGCGGAAATCCATCACAGCCATGAATTGCTGCTATTGCTGGGCAAGCATAATGCTGAAGAGCGTCTGGCTACGTTCTTGCTCAGCCTGTCTCAGCAGTTCGCGCGGCGCCATTGTTCGGCTACCGAATTCGACCTGAGCATGTCGCGCAGCGATATAGGAAACCATCTGGGAATCGCGGAGGAGACCGTTTGCCGCATATTTGCACGGTTTCAGGATGACGGCCTCATCAGCAGCCGGTATAGGCGTGTAAAGCTGAATGATCTGGAACGTTTGAAGCAGATTGCCTACCACCGGCGTACCGGCAACGCTCGAGATTCCGTGGATCGCCGCCTCGAAGCCTGACCCGCAGTTCCTGTCTTGGTCCTGGGACAGCGATTTCCTTGTTCCAGGGTACTTCACCGGTTTCTTGCACGTCACGGTATAATGGGTCTGCTTTCGCACGAGCTCAAGATTTACTTCTCTGTGATCGCCACAGTTATTTGCAAGCAGCACTACCGGGAACGACTATTTCCAGAAAGGTCCTGTCAAGGTGATATTCGTCAGTGTTTATTGTCATGGCGCGGGATATGCTTGAGTTTCGAAGATGGCAATATGATGCATTTCGTATCTTTCAAAGAAAAATTAAGCAAGGAAAGCGCGAATTGCTGATATTCTCCGTCGGGGACTTTTTTTCATTTATTATTTCCCCCCAAACGCCAGCCTTTCATAGCATTTCGATGAAGAGTTAAGTGTTGTTCTTTTTTTAATCCAAAGGAAAATCCATGCGAAAATTACTTATCACCATTGTCACGATGCTTGTCACCGTGTTACCGTTTACCGGCGCCCACGCGGTCGTTAACATCAACACTGCTACCGAGGCCGAGCTTCGGACTCTTCCAGGTATCACCGCTCCTAGAGCCAAGGCGATCATTGATTATCGCTCAAAAGCGGGTGCGTTCAGGTCGACGGATGATTTGTCGAAAGTCGACAGCCTCATTGACATGCGCGTAATCCGTAAGGATATTTCGATCACCGGCCCCACCCAGATTCGGCAAGACGACAAGCCTGCGGCCAAGTAAGAGAAACGCCTGCCTGAAAGGTGCCAGGGAAACTGTCCAGGACAAACAAAGGCAGTGGAAGTCAGGCACGAAATGGTCACGGCAGGGCAGGATTGTCAGACAAAACCCCGGTTCTTCCGGGGTTTTGTCTGTTACCATCAGAGGCAATCCTTTTTTATAACCTACCTCCGGTCTTCGTCTTGCGAAGTGACGGTGAAGGGATTCGGCCGTACAACGATACAGGCGAGTTCCTTGGCTATCTGATACAATGCTGCCCTTTTGTCGTTCCGACTGAGGATTTACCAATGTCCCGTTCCATTCGAAATATCGCTATTATCGCCCACGTCGATCACGGCAAGACCACTATGGTGGATAAATTGCTGCACCAGGCAGGCTCTTTTGCCGCGCATCAGCATATTGCCGATCGGGTAATGGATTCAAGCGATATCGAGCGCGAGCGCGGCATCACGATCCTCGCCAAGAATTGCGCCGTGGATTACCAGGGCGTGCACATCAATATCGTCGATACCCCCGGCCATGCCGATTTTGGCGGTGAGGTGGAGCGAGTGCTATCCATGGTGGATGGCGTGCTGCTGCTGGTCGATGCGGTCGAAGGCCCCATGCCGCAGACCCGTTTCGTTACAAAGAAAGCGCTGGCGCTGGGGCTTCGCCCTATAGTCGTCGTCAATAAGGTCGACCGTCCCGGTGCGCGCCCCGACTGGGTGGTGAATCACACCTTCGATTTGTTCGACAAGCTGGGCGCAAATGAAGATCAACTGGATTTTCCAGTGGTCTACGCCTCCGCGCTCAACGGCTATGCCATGCTGGACCTGAAGCAGACCAGTACCGATATGCGTCCGCTTTTCGATACCATACTCAAGCACGTCCCGGCGCCCGAAGGCAACCCCGACGAGCCGCTGCAACTGCAGATCGCTGCGCTTGATTATTCCAGTTTCGTCGGGCGTATCGGTATTGGCCGCATCAGCCGTGGACGGCTCAGGCCCGCCCAGGATGTGCTGGTACTGGCTGGATCGAGTGCGCCGAAGAAGGTCAGGGTCAACCAGGTGCTGGGTTTTCGCGGTATCGAGCGAGTCCAGCTGGAAGAAGCCATGGCGGGCGACATCGTTCTGATCAATGGCGTCGAGGAACTCAGTATCGGTGTGACGCTAGCCGATATCGACCAGCCCGAAGCGCTGCCGATGCGTGCTGTGGATGAGCCCACGCTGACGATGAACTTCCAGGTGAACACATCGCCTTTTGCGGGGAAGGAAGGCAAGTTTGTCACCAGCCGTCAATTGCGCGAGCGCCTTGAAAAGGAACTGCTGACCAATGTCGCGATGAAGCTGGAGGAAACGGGCGATACCGACTCGTTCCTGGTTTCTGGGCGGGGCGAGCTGCACCTCACCATTTTGCTGGAAAGTATGCGTCGCGAAGGCTATGAGCTCGCCGTATCGCGTCCACATGTAGTGATTCGTGAAATTGACGGTGTCAAATGCGAGCCGTTCGAAATGCTCACCGTCGACGTTGAAGAGGCTCATCAAGGTGGAGTAATGGAGGCGCTGGGCGCGCGTCGCGGCGATTTGCAGGACATGGTTTCGGATGAACGCGGACGCGTGCGGCTGGATTACCGTATTCCTGCGCGGGGTTTGATCGGCTTCCAATCCGACTTCATGACCATGACGCGTGGTACGGGGCTGATGAGCCACGTATTCGACGAATACGCACCGATGCGGCCGGAAATAGCTGCACGTCGGAACGGCGTACTGATTTCCGCCGAGCAGGGTGAAGCCGTGGCGTATGCGCTATGGAAATTGCAGGAGCGCGGACGCATGTTTGTCAGTCCCGGGGATCGTCTGTATGAAGGAATGGTGATCGGTATTCACAGCCGCGATAATGATCTTGTCGTCAATCCGATAAAGGGCAAACAGTTGACCAACATTCGCGCATCCGGAACTGACGAAGCCGTGACCCTGACACCACCGATCCAGCTCACTCTCGAGTCCGCGATTGAATTCATCGCCGATGATGAATTGGTGGAGATTACGCCTAAGACCATTCGTATTCGCAAACGTTTCCTGCAGGAGCACGAACGCAAGAAAGCTTCACGCGCCGCTGCGTAATTTCACGAGGCATATTGTGGCTGGTTGATGCGCCGGTTGAGTTCAGCCTGCGCAACTTATCCATAGGTAGCCAGGCATGGCGCAGACTGACCATACTTCTTCCATTTTGAACGACAGGAATGGAAGGACCTCATCCGCTATGCATAAAAACACGCTCTGGTATGTCGCCGATCCCATGTGCTCATGGTGTTGGGGCTTCTCTCCGGTAATCGAAGAGATTCGACGTGAGTATGGTGCCCGGCTTGGAATGGAGGTGTTGCTGGGTGGTTTGCGGCCAGGGACGAAGCATCCGATGCCCCCGACGCAACGTGAACAGATACTCCACCATTGGCGCGCGGTGCAGCAACTGACTGCGCAGCCATTCGGATTCGAAGGCGCAATGCCGGAAGGGTTTGTTTACGACACCGAACCCGCCAGTCGCGCAGTGGTTGCCGTATCCTTGATCGACCGCAAAGCGGTCTTTTCTTTTTTCAAGATGGTGCAATTTGCGTTTTACGTCGAGCAGCAGGATGTGACGAGCTCCAGTGTGCTGTCACAACTTGCCGTGAGGGCAGGAATAGATGCGCAGCAATTCGGGCAGACGTTCGAATCCGATATCGCGAAGCACCTGACGCTTGAACATTTCCGGAAAGCACGTCAGTGGGGCGTGCATGGCTTTCCCACTTTAATCGGGCAGAGCGGGGCGGATTACCGCCTGCTCAACACAGGTTATTGTTCACTTGATGAATTGCGTCCAAAGCTGGATGGGTGGTTGCCGGGTCAGCTTGATACTCCCCGGCCAGGCTCATAATTTCCACGGCACAGATCATGTATAAAGCATTTTTGAAGTTTCTTGTTTCGGCCATCGCGCTCTCGATATTCTGCATCTCCATACCCGTATCTGCCGAGAAAGGGGAAGGTGATCATAAAGCGAATCACCATCGCCATCAAAAGGAAAAAAGTTGGAACAAGGACAAGAACCAGAATTATCGATCTCACGGAGTGCGTATTCCACCGGGTAATTTTGACTCAAGGCAACGCGCCATTATCCAAGATTACTATGGTCCCCGCTTTCAGAGCGACCGCTGTCCGCCGGGCTTGGTCAAGAAGTACAACGGTTGCATGCCGCCCGGACAAACAAGGAAATGGGGAGTGGGACGTCCATTGCCGCGGAATGTGATGTTTTATGATCTTCCACCTCACCTGATCAGCCAATTGGGTACACCTGGGCCGGGTTACCGCTATGTGCGTGTCGCGGCGGATATTCTTTTGATAGCAGCAGGTACCGGTATGGTTATCGATGCCATCGTGGATTTAAACTCAATGTGAGAAGCGCCGATTTCTTCAACTCACTCGATACCGAGTATTAAAGTCCAGTTCCGGTGGACCAGCCAAAGCGTTCCAGCAATCCCCGGAATGAGTCGCTTGCGATGATAAAAGCGATAAGATAGGACGTTAAACTCAACATGACGATTGCGCCGAGGGATCTCCATGGGCTCAAGGTGGAGTAATGGCGCCACTCCGATAGGAAACCGGTATTTTCCGGTGCTTTGAGCGATTTATACAAGTCGAATTCCCCAAGGACGGTTTGCCGTGATCGGCGTAGCGCATTCTGGATGCCGGTTCGGTATGCGGTATCGATGAGGTCCGGCCGTTTTGCCTGCCTGGAGGAGGCGGGTTCATCCACAGGTGCCTTTCTGGCCACCAGGTGATAGAAATCCTGCATTCGATCCACATATCGATCCTCCGCGAACATGGCGTCCACCATTGCCTCAACGGTAGACACAAATTCCTTATCCGGAACAACAGACTGGATAGTAGATCCACCAGCGGATTCTGGTTTCAGGATATGGACGATTTCATCGATAAACTCGTGTTCTTTCCTCGCGATGAGCTTGAGCCAGACAGCCTCGACCGCCTGCGGAGACGGTACGCTGTTTTTTGTATTGGTATTGTCATGGAAAGCGGCCTCAGACAGCGTGTCGAGTTCCATTTTCGCGGTACTTTCACAATCAGCGTCAATTGCGTCAAGCCTGGCTTTGAGAATGTCGTTCATGATGTTTTCCTGAAGCGAACACCTATGATTGAAAAACGAGTTGAAAGTGGGATCGGAAGCCGTACAGTGTATCGCAATTTGCAAAATGCGTGCACAGCTTGAACATAGGTACCGGGGTACCGTACAGCCTGGCAAAGGCACATCGATAGCGGGGCACAATTTCAGGCGCTGCGAGGCGCTAATTCTCCCGTTGGCAATGAGAGCATAATACTCACGGAAGTCGATGAAGAATTGTGCCGATAGTCCGGCATGGCCGGATGACTAAAAATCCGCTGGATTTCCCGAAAGCTGGCGCGTCATATCGGAATAGCGGAAAAGACAGAGAGGTCCTCTACAGCAGCCACTGTCCGGCGGATGAGCTCGTGGTTGATCTCCAGTTTTATCATTCCACCGACAGCGAGTGACACAACCAT
>JBDSOQ010000073.1:0-2787 GCA_039914755.1 Nitrosospira sp.
ACGCCGGTGTGGCGGAGATTTACGGTGGCGGAGAATGCACCTTTAGCGACCCGGCGAGATTTTTTTCTTATCGCCGCGATGGCAAGACCGGACGCATGGCGGGACTGATCTGGCTGGAGCAGTAGGTCAGCGTTGAAATTCCCAGGTGTACGGCTGAAGCGGATTATGAATATGCCATCGCAGGTTCGTTGCGGTCCTACCGCGCTATCGCCTGAATTCGCGTCTCGCAAGAGCGTATAATCCCGCATTTTTCCCGAATCGCAGTAAATGTCCATTCTTGCCTGGATCATAGTCACCAGCCTTTTCGGCGGTATGTTGAGCGTGCTGTTCGCCGCCGCGCTGACGCTTAATACCCGCGCCTCGTGGGTGCAAATGCTGGTCTCATATGCTATCGGCGCGCTGCTGGGGGCCGCTTTTCTCAATGCGCTGCCGGAGGCGCTCGAGCTTTCAAAAAATCCGGCGCAGATGACCGGCACAGTGCTGTTCGGTATCCTGTTATTCTTCATTTTGGAAAAACTGGTATTGTGGCGCCACTGCCATGCAGAGGAATGCGAGGCCCATGATCGTCTGCCCGGCGCTGCCATCGTTGCAGCACCGAGCCATGATCAACACGATCATGGCCGTAGCGGCATGATGATCATGCTGGGCGATACGTTTCACAATTTTGTCGACGGCATACTCATTGCCGCTGCATTCATGGCGGATGTGCAATTGGGCATTGTTACATCCATTGCCATAATCGCCCACGAAATCCCGCAGGAAGCCGGTGATTTTCTGATTTTGCTCAATTCGGGCTATACTCGCCGGCAGGCACTTCTCTTTAATCTTTTTTCCAGCGCCGCCACTTTGCTCGGGGGATTGTCGACCTATTTCATGTTGCAAGACATGAACCACTTCATCCCCTCGCTGCTGGGGCTGGCCGCGGCCAGCATGATTTATGTGGCAATGTCGGACTTGATTCCCGGTTTGCATAAGCGCCCGGAAATCGGTGCGACTGTTCAGCAGGTCGCACTCATCACCCTGGGCATCAGCTCCATCTGGCTGGCTGGCAACCTCTTCACTCATCCGGCATGATTTGTAAATATTCGGAAAGTCTTGATGACGACCTTCCGGCCTGGACATAATTCTTCCGGCTGTTTTTCCTGTTCACCTCGAATTTCATCTATTCTCAGAAACCCCTCATATGGCAGCTCTCAAGCAACTTCCCCCCAAAATCGGCTTTGTCTCACTGGGTTGTCCCAAGGCGCTGGTGGATTCCGAGCAAATCCTTACTCAACTGCGCGCGGAAGGCTATGAAACTTCCTCTACGTACGAGGACGCCGATCTGGTGGTCGTCAATACCTGCGGCTTCATCGACAGCGCAGTAGAAGAATCGCTGGATGCCATCGGCGAGGCACTGGCGGAAAATGGCAAAGTTATCGTCACCGGCTGCCTCGGCGCCAAAGGCGGCGGCGATGTGGTAAAACAGGCCCATCCGCAGGTGCTGGCGGTTACCGGCCCCCATGCTTTGCCGGAAGTCATGGCGGCGGTACACATGCATCTACCGCAACCGCACGACCCTTACACCAGCCTGATTCCCCCGCAGGGAATAAAGCTCACGCCCAGGCATTATGCGTACGTCAAGATCTCGGAAGGTTGCAATCATCGTTGCACCTTCTGCATCATTCCTTCCATGCGCGGCGACCTGGTCAGCCGCCCCATCAACCAGGTCATGCAGGAGGCGGAAAACCTGGTCAACGCATGTGTAAAGGAATTACTGATAATTTCGCAGGATACCAGCGCTTATGGCGTGGATATGAAATACCGAACCGGCTTCTGGCAAGGCAGGCCGCTGAAGACCCGCATGACCGAGCTGGTTCGCGCGCTGGGCGAATTTGGCGTTTGGGTACGGTTGCATTACGTGTATCCCTATCCCCACGTCGATGAAGTAATTCCTCTGATGGCCGAGGGGAGAATCCTTCCCTACCTCGACGTACCGTTTCAGCATGCCAGCCCGCGTATTTTAAAGGCAATGAAACGTCCTGCCAGTGCTGAAAACAATCTGGAGCGTATTAAACAGTGGCGTGAGGTATGCCCCGATATCACACTGCGCAGTACTTTCATCGTCGGCTTTCCCGGTGAGACTGAAGGGGAGTTCGAACAGCTTCTGGAGTTTCTCGAAGAAGCGCAACTGGATCGCGTCGGCTGCTTTGCCTACTCTCCGGTGGAGGGTGCTGTGGCGAACGCGCTACCCGGCCATGTTCCGGAAGAGGTAAAAGAAGAACGGCGCGCCCGCTTCATGGCGGTACAGGAAAATATCAGTACCACGCGTCTTGCCCAAAAAATCGGAAAACATATGACCGTGCTGGTGGATGAGATACAGAAAAATAAGGCCGTCGCCCGGAGCACTGCCGATGCACCTGAAATCGATGGCGTGGTTTACATCGATAACGCGAAAAATGTGAAGCCCGGTGAGTTTATGGAGGTTGAGATTATCGGCTCCGATGAGCATGATTTACGGGCGAAAGCAGTAAATACATAATTCTGAATCCGGCAGTTGACTGCTCGTTTTTCAGCTCATTTGTTAACTGGACGCTACAACCGAAAAGGATTTTTCGTACCTCTTTCGTACCTCGCAAGCTTCACCTTCCTGGTGAATTTGCTATGGGCGGATTCAGGTTAATCGGTTTTTTGCGTGTTAACCCGGATGTTTCATAAATTGACGCGCGCCCTCGCTGGTCTTTTGTTTCGTATGAAAATTTCGTTCAGTCGGGCGTATGAATAACTACGCCACTCTTTCACAAAATC
>JBDSOQ010000091.1:0-10189 GCA_039914755.1 Nitrosospira sp.
CTGCCGCCAAAAATGCAGACATTTTTAATTTTCATTGTTTACTTTTCGCTTCTGAAAATCGCTCGCTATCTTCTCGGGACATCACAACCCCAAGCCGATGCTTCAGCGCCGTCTTCGGATGCCCGAAGGTGTTGGCGTAATACATTGCGTTACTCATGACCTTCTTTACATAGTCGCGGGTTTCATTGAAAGGGATGGTTTCGGCGTAAATTGCGCCTTCCATCGGCTTGTCGCCGCGCCATTGCTGCGCCCGGCCAGGGCCGGCGTTATAGGCGGCAGAAGCCAGCAATGGCTGGTTATCGGCAAGTGTCAGGACATGCTTGAGATAATACGTACCCAGGGTCAGATTGGTGTTTATCTCGGACACGTGTGCGGGGGAGAATTTCCGGACGCCCATTTTTTTCGATACCCATTTGGCGGTAGCCGGCATCAATTGCATCAAGCCCGTCGCGCCGACGCTGGATCTGGCATCGCTGATGAACCGGCTTTCCTGACGGATGAGGCCGTATACCCAGGCCTCGTCGAGTTCCTGCTGCTTCACGAGGTTACGCAGCGCATCGCGGTGAGGAGCGAGAAAACGCAGGGTGAAATCATGCTGCCGTACGGTTTTATCCGCCGTATTGATGGCCCGGTCATAGATTCCATTACGCCGCGCGACTTCAGCGGTGGCTAGCAGGCGCCCGTCGTCGAAATCGCGTATTGCCCAGACCCATTCGCGGGTGGCTTCCGTTCGCAGATTCAGGCGGTACAAGGCAAGCGCCCGTTTTATTCCAGGCAGCCGCTCGATGGCGGCAATCTCCTTCGACGTGGGTTTATAGGGTTCGGTCGCAACGCCAATCGTTACCCCCAGTTCCTCTTCCGCCAGTTGACCATAAAAGTTGTGCTCAGTGCTCAAGGGAGCAAAAATAACATTCGCTTCCGTTAGTTTGCCTCCGGCTTTCAGCGCCCGCGCTTTCCAGTAACGCCATACTCCTGTCTCCTGCTCCGAAGCAGACATGGCTTCAATGGCATTCAATACCAGATTCCAATCACCGGCGCGCAGGGCGGCACGCGTTTTCCACCCAAGTTGCGCATCCGATAACGCAACTGGCGTCTCGGTAGCGGCGGCTTCCGCAAACCAGTCGAGGGCACGCGGATTCAGCTTTCGCGCCGCCTGATCCGCCAGTTGCACCATGAAATAAGCCTGATCCGCATCACTGAATCGCGCGCGCATTCTCGGCCAATAGGCATAGGCCTGATCGGGGTTGTTACGGAGCAAACGCAGTATTGCAAAAAGAGCGATTTCACGCTCGGCGCGAGTGTCGATCTCATGCCGATGTTTTTCCAGAAAGCGCAATGGGCTCCCTGCGGCAGAGTCAAGCTGGCGTGTATTGAGCGACTCATTTTCCGGTAGATATTCATTGATGCGTTTCGATACCCCTACATTGCCTGCTTCGAGCGCAAGACGCAGACGTGTCCATACATCTTCCACCGTCAATTCCCCGGCAACATCCAGCGCATCGAACAACGCCGTGCAGCTTTCCGGCATGTCCCGTGCGTTAAACCATAATGGACGCGCCTCGGCGAATGCACTGGCATCGTTTGTGGCGATACGGTATTGAAGTGAATGGCAGGTAAGTTCAGTATCCTTGTTGATGATATCCGGATATCCCTCCGCAAATAATTCCCATTGCTGTGCCTTGCCGAGGCTTTTTAGCCATTCCCCCTGTAGCTTGTCGCTCAGCGGGCTATCCTTGTAGCGATCGAGAAAACCTTTGACCGCCTGCATGCTCACATCGATATTCCCAAGCTGCGGGTATAGCTGATAATAGATTGCGTAGGGTTCCAGTACATGCCCTCTCAGGCGTTGCGCATAAGCCGCCACCCGGCTGGCGTCGCCATTCTGAAATGCTTGCCTCATGGTCATGAAATCGTCATCCTGGCTCGCGGCCACGGTTCCGGCAGACATAGCAAAAAATAACAATACAAAAAAGATTTTCATAATCTGCTATAAAAATAATTAATCGAGCTGAAAAACTGGATGAAATTACCAGCTTACGCCATACGCATTTGCCTCCCGTTCAGATAGGGTACCGCTTTGCCTGAAGAATAGCACATCATGCCATATATCAGCTTGAACCCCACCACCAATGAAACGCTAAAAACCTATCCCAGTTGGGATAGCCATCATCTTGCGGCGGCTTTGGAAAAAACCTGGAATGCGCAGCGAACCTGGGCGCAAATGGCGATCCCCGACCGGGCCGAGCGCATGCACAGCGCTGTCAAGCTGCTGCACGAACGAATTGACGAATACGCTGCGCTAATGGCCATTGAAATGGGAAAGCCGATGCGCGAGGGCCATGCGGAGGTAAAAAAATGTGCGCTGGTCTGTGATTATTATGCAGTGCACGCCGAGCATTTCGTGCAGGCGGAAATGGTTCAGACCAATGCGGGCAAGAGTTATGTTTCCTACGAGCCGACAGGCGTCGTACTGGGTGTGATGCCATGGAATTTTCCATTTTTCCAGGTGATTCGTTTTACCGCCCCCGCGTTAATGGCAGGCAACGCCTGTGTTCTGAAGCATGCTTCAAACGTCCCTCAATGCGCGTTGGCGCTAGAGCAATTGTTTCGCGATGCGGGATTTCCCCCGCATCTATTTGCGACACTCATGATCGAATCCGCCGATGTCGCCGGGGTCATTGCCAGCCATCACGTCCATGCGGTGACACTCACAGGTTCAGAGTCCGCTGGGCGTGAAGTGGCTTCCCATGCCGGCCGGCACTTGAAAAAATGTGTCCTGGAGCTGGGTGGCTCGGATGCATTCATCGTACTGAAAGATGCCGATCTCGAACTTGCCGCCACCTTCGCCGTGAAATCGCGGTTTCAGAACTGCGGACAGTCATGCATAGCTGCAAAGCGCATCATTCCGGTAGCAGACATTGCCGATGAGTTTGTATCTCTCTTTATAAAAAAAACCAAAGATTTGAAAATAGGCGATCCCATGAATGAAACAACCCAGATCGGCCCGATGGCACGGTTTGACCTGCGGAAAGATTTACATCGGCAGGTCGCCGATTCGATCGGACAAGGCGCAGAAGCGATTATCGGATGCGAACCCATGCGAGGAGAGGGCGCGTTCTACCCGCCATCGATATTGGATCGGGTAACGGCAAAAACCCGGGCATATCATGAAGAGCTATTCGGCCCGGTGGCCGCTGTGATACGGGCAGCAAATGAAGAAGAGGCCATTCGCATTGCCAACGATACCCGCTTCGGTCTGGGTTCAAGCATCTGGAGCCGCGACACGGAAAAAGCCGAACGGCTTGCACGGCAAATCCAGGCTGGCTGCAGCTTCATTAACGGCATGGTCAGGTCCGACCCGCGCCTGCCTTTCGGGGGCACCAAGGCTTCCGGGTTTGGCAGGGAATTATCGTATCATGGCATCCGCGAATTCGTTAACATAAAAACTGTGTGGGTCAGATAAGCCAGATGAGGCGGAAGACGTTGACAGGAGTGACATCCCTGCAGTGATCAGATCACACCCTGGCCAATCATCGCATCCGCTACTTTTACGAAGCCCGCTACGTTGGCGCCGTTGACATAACTGACGGTGCCGTCCTTGCGTTGACCGTATTGCAGACAGGATCGATGAATAGCCTGCATGATCTCGAGCAACCTGGCATCCACCTCTTCCCGGGGCCATGAGAGACGCATGGCATTCTGGCTCATTTCAAGGCCGGAGGTGGCCACGCCTCCCGCATTACTCGCCTTACCCGGTGCAAAAAGAACACCGCTGCGTTCGAAGCGCTTCACCGCCTCCGCCGTGGAAGGCATATTGGCGCCTTCAGCGACACATATTACGCCGTTGTTGATCAGGTTTGCCGCATCCTCATCGCTTAGCTCGTTCTGGGTGGCGCATGGCAAGGCGACGTCGACCGGAATATGCCAGGGACGCATGCCAGGAATAAAATTGGCTTTCGCGCATTCCGCATAGTTGCTGATCCGGGCATAGCGCAAGTTTTTGCACTCCATCAGCTCAGCCAGTTTTTCAGGGGTGAAGCCTTCTTCATCCACCACAGTCCCGCTGGAGTCGGACATGGTTATTACCTTGGCGCCGAGCGCCATTGCCTTTTCAACGGCATATTGCGCAACATTCCCTGAGCCCGAGACGGAAACCCGCATCCCTTCGAGCCCACGGCCGGATTGCTTGAGCATTTCCTCGGCGAAATATACGGTACCGTAACCGGTGGCCTCCGGACGAATCAGCGATCCGCCAAAACTCAGCCCCTTACCGGTAAAAACGCAGTCCGCACGGTTAGAGAGCTTTTTCATCATGCCCGCCATGAAGCCGACTTCTCGCCCGCCGACGCCAATATCGCCGGCCGGCACATCGATATCGGAACCAATATGGCGGAACAATTCGCTCATATAAGCCTGACAGAAACGCATTATCTCTCCCTGGCTCCGGCCCTTGGGATTGAAGTCCGCGCCCCCTTTGCCGCCACCCATGGGCAGCGTAGTGAGCGCATTTTTGAGAGTTTGCTCGAACGCCAGAAATTTAAGGATGGAGAGATTCACCGAGGGATGAAAACGAGTGCCGCCCTTGTAAGGCCCAATGGAGGAACTGTGCTGTATCCGGTAGCCACGGTTGACATTCACCTCGCCTTTGTCGTCCACCCAGGCTACCCGGAATATGATTACCCGCTCCGCTTCTATCAGACGATCGAGAATACCGTGCTCGACATAGCGAGGGTTTTCCGTGATAAAGGGCCAGAGGCTCTCCATGACTTCTGCAACCGCTTGCAGATATTCAGGTTGGCCCGGGTTCCGCTCGGCTATGTAAGCGCAGAACTCCTGAAAACTTTGGTATCTCATTTTGCTCCCCAGCATAACAAAACCATACTCGTAAGGTGAGTATTCTGCCAAATAACTGGCGGACCCGCATTATATTTATATTTAACCCAGATGTTTCATAAATTGACGCGCGCAATCATCACGCGAATTTATTAAACATCCAGGTTAGGAATGATTGCGGAACTGTTACGGAATTTTTTGAACTTCCGCCGCCAATCTCTGCCGGATGGCGGATGCGCCTATCCAGGCAACCGCCTGTCACCGTTTGCCAACGTCTTATTCGTTTTTTTCGTCATTTTGGTCGTCCTCGTCATCTTTCTTGCGCGGCTTGGCTGTCCACCAGACGACAAGAATAAATAACGATAGAGCGACTCCGGCTTCCAGCAGTAATATCCACATAGGATCAAGCATGATGTATATTTATCATACGCAACTCTAACCCATAATCTGATGAAAGACCAATCAGCCCTGCTTGCTGTTGCCGGGTTATTCTTGCTCAACGCATGTACCATCGTCTCCACGACGCCGACTCCACCGGTCGCTATGGAAACGCCGGCTGCGCCGACCTCCCTGGTACCCATGCTTAAGCCAACCGGCTGGAACTCCCTGACAGGCTGGGCGGAGGACGATATTCTACCCGCATGGGATGCCTTCCTCCGAAGCTGCGCTGTTCTGAAAAATCAGCCGCTGTGGGGCGAAACCTGCATTCAGGCTGCCGCCATGCGTGGACAGAATAGCGCAATGCTGCGAAAGTTCTTCGAAAGCCGTTTTGTGCCACATCAGGTACTGAATTCCGACGGTAGCGACGATGGCCTCATCACCGGCTACTATGAGCCACTGTTAAAAGGTAGCCGCAAGCAATCGAAGCGTTATCGCTATCCGCTATACAGCACGCCGGATGAGCTTCTGGTGGTTGACTTGAGCGAGATCTATCCGGAACTCAAAAATATGCGGCTGAGAGGGCGGCTGCAAGGCCGCAAAATCATACCGTATTATAGCCGGGCTGACATTGTGAGCAATCCTGCGCCGCTACAGGGAAGGGAACTGCTGTGGGTGGATGATGAGATCGACCTGTTTTTCCTGCAGATACAGGGTTCGGGCCGGGTGCAACTCGAGAATGGTGAAGTCGTGCGCGTGGGCTATTCCGAACAAAACGGCCATCCCTATAAATCCATCGGAAAATTATTGGTGGAGCGCGGCGAATTACCCCTGGAAAAAGCTTCGATGCAAGGAATCAGGGCATGGGGCCAGAGAAATCCCTATAAGCTGGGCGAACTATTACGGCAGAACTCGAGCTTTGTTTTCTTCCGCGAGGTGCCAACCACTGTGCCGGGACCGCTAGGCTCGCTCGGTGTACCGCTGACAGCGGGCAGAAGCCTGGCTGTCGACCCTCGGGCCGTGCCTCAAGGCGCGCCGGTTTTTCTCGCCACGACCTGGCCTAATACGGATAAGCAGCTTTATCGGCTCATGGTGGCGCAAGATACAGGCGGGGCCATCAAGGGCAATGTTCGCGACGATTTCTTCTGGGGTTTTGGAATCGAGGCAGCGGAACAGGCAGGCAAGATGAAACAGGCAGGCAAGATGTGGGTTTTAATGCCCGCCGGCTATGTGCCGGAAGCTCAGGTCAAAAGGAATTGAACTTGTTCGAGCCGGCGTTACAATCTCACGCCTGTCATTTTGCGGATGGCGCACCCAGTTTCTTTTCTATGGCTTCAGCAGCCATCAAACCTGGCGCGACCGAACCATCCGCGAAAATCAGCGTCGGGGTACCGCTTATGCCGTTCTTCTGGCCTGCCTGAAGAAGCTTGCCAATCGGTGTTTCGCAGTCTTTTCCGGTTGGCGCAATGCCTTTAAGCATGAAATCTTCCCACGCCTTGAGCCGGTCGGGTGAACACCATATTGAAGTAGCGGTAGGGGCCGAGCCGTTAAGCACCGGGTAAAGCAACGTATAGACCGTCACATCGTTAACGTTGGCCAGTTCTTTTTCCAGACGCTTGCAGTAGGGGCAATTCGGGTCGGAAAAAACCACGAGCTTGCGCTTTCCATTCCCCTTGACTGCTTTAATTGCAAACTCCAAAGGGAGAGAGTCAATACTTATTCGCCGTGTATCCTTGATCTGCTGCAAGCGATCGCTGGTCAGGCTTTGCTTCGTTTGCGGATCGACGACATGGCCGAAAAAAAGGTAGGATGCTTTTTCATCGGTATAAAACAATTCCCCACCCACCACGACTTCGTATAGCCCGAGGTAGGGAGTTTTCTTCAGGCTTTCGATTTTCTCCCCAGGGAAATTTGCCTGGATCGCTTTTTTCAAAGACGCTTCATCAGCAGAAGCCGTACCGAAAAGGAAGCACAACAGCAGCGAAGAGAAGACGAGATTTATGCGCATGGTCTGATTGCTCCGTTTATGTAGTTTTTGGTGCCTGATCGTTAGTCTAACGGTACGTGAGCCGATCAATCCATGGCTCGGCTTCAGCTCAATGCGTGCTGCATCAACCGGTCTTTTATGAGGGGCAGACGGTTGGTGATTCCCAGCCCTAGATTACGCAAGCGAACCAGAGTCGGGTTAGGATTGCTGAATAACTTCTGTAACCCATCGGTAACCAGTTCCATGGCCAGAATATCTTCCTTGCGTACCCGCTCATAACGGCGCAGCAACCGGTAATCGCCGCAATCCGATTGCAAGCCCCGCGCCATGAGGGTGGACGCCAGCTCATGCGCGTCGCGCAAGCCCAGATTGACACCTTGCCCGGCAAGCGGGTGAATGCCATGCGCGGCGTCGCCAATAAGCGCAAGACGCGGCCGCACCAGCTTGTTCACGTGTACGAAATTCAGCGGAAAAGCAGCAGGCCGCGTGACGAGCTGCAGCTCGCCCAGGGTGTGGCACGAAGCCTCAGCGACCTGTTGGCACAGCTCCGCCTCAGGTAGACTCAGCAACTTGCGCGCCAGCTCTTCCCTGGCCGACCACACCATGGATACCAGGTTGCCGGGCAACGGAAGCAGTGCCAATACTCCGTCTCGCCGGAACCACTGGTGAGCGATATTATTGTGGGGCTGCTCGGCGTTGAAATTGGCCACCACGCCTGTCTGCTGGTAGGAATGCCGCACCACCGCGATTTCTGCCTGCTCGCGTACCCAGGAATTCAAGCCATCCGCGCCGACGATCAGCGACCCTTGCAACACACTGCCATCGGCGAGGTGCAGATCGGCATGGGCGTCAGCCCATGTTATCGAGGTGCATTGCGCGGGGCAAAAAATCTTGAGATGTTTTTTTCGGCGCTTGAGCGCCTCCCATACCGCAGCCTGAAGCTGACGGTTCTCCAGGATGAAAGCGAGTTCCGGAAATCCAATATCATAAGCGCTGAAATCAATGCGTGCGGCGCTATCATCGCCAAACACGGCCATGTTGTATACCGGGCTCATCCTGGATTTGTCGAGCGTTTGCCAGACCCCCAGGTCTTGCAGGAATTTGGTGCTGCCCGGGCTGATGGCATAGATTCTGCTGTCCCAACTGTCATCGGCCGGTAGCGGGAGGGGCGGGCGCGACTCCACCAATGCTATTTTGAGGCCGCTGTCTTTGAGAGCAAGCGCCAGACTGGCTCCAACCAGGCCGCCGCCGACAATTATGACATCGAATTTCATGAAGGCATTATACAGGGGCTTTGGCTTTGGCTGGGGCGGGATGAGGTTGGGATATCATCAGACGCTGAATGTCATGCCGGAGTGTGTTATGAAGCTCAGCTAAAGCCATATTTTTTCTTCCTGCAAGATCATGGAGATAGCAGCGGGAAATCCTTGTTAATCTTGACAGAGTTCCCTGCTGAAGGCAGAATTCGACCTCTTCGGCTTATACGTGGCGAATTAGCTCAGTGGTTAGAGCAGCGGAATCATAATCCGTTGGTCCCCAGTTCGAATCTGGGATTCGCTACCAAAAACATTCTTCGTAATAACGGCCACGCGATGTGGATGTGGAGCATTCGGGGTAATCTTAGCATAGATTCTTTTATCCGCTTCACAGTCTATAAAGCAACCGATCGTCTGCTTTATGAACAGAATTTACTCTATGCCAAAACAGTCACCGAGGCTATGCTGGCAGCCCGAATGGGCTGGCCACGCCAGCCGTCCAGACGGGTCGCTTTACCTGTCATGTCCGTGAGCCGCATGCCCCGTTTGCGGCCGCGACGTGCTTGAACCCGAATCCCTAACGATATAGACCGAAAACTCGCCCTGCAAGCCTTTGAGGCCATCCGCGCAGGCAATGAAGAGGTCTTGTACGCCGCGATTCTTCAGCTCGGTTGTGACCTGCAGCGCCCTCTGTCTGAGCCATTCACAAGCCCAGCAATTCCTTATCACCATTCAGTCACGCCCAATGTCAGATAGACCGCCTTGACCCGTACGGCGCTGCTGTCACGCACCTTGGCATGGATGCGGTCGAGATAGACGTTCGGGTACAGCGCATCCAGAAGGTGCGCCCGCCATGTCTTGACTTCGTCCATGACGGCATCGGTGACCGAGAAAATCAAAGTCGGCGAGACCTCGGTCCCGTGGGATGTCGATCGGCAACGCACCAGAATCTCCCTTGATTCGAGTGAAGCTCAGTCGATAACCCCCGCTTAGTTCGATTACCAATAATTTAAGGCAACGTCTTCTTCCGATCACTCCTTCGGTTACCTTTTTATTGAAGCAATTCGTTGTTATCGCGAATATTGCAAATTATTATTCATGATCTATATTAAAAATTGTTCTGAGTATCATCTGTGAGTGCCGATTCAACCGTTATCTCTATGCCCATTTATTTTTCTCCATGGAGAATCTTATGCACCTGCCTTTTTCGGCGTCCTTTGTAAATCGCCTGATCATTTCAGTCATGTTTTTTCTGGCATTCGCTTCTCCTGTGGCGCTTGCGCAAGCGCAAGCGCCACAGCCTGTCGAAACAACCATGAAAAGTATGGTTTCCGCTATTCTGGCTAACTCGTTGACAGATTTTGTATCGCCTGGAGATCAAGCGTTTCAAGCCGGGATGACAAAGGAGATGCTCAGCAGTATCAATCAATCTCTTGCCTCACGCCTCAAGCAGGGTTACACCACTACGTTCCTGACCGCGCTGCGTCAGCAGGGATTCGACGTATATGTCTGGAAGTTGGAATTCAAGGACGGAAACGATGACGTTCTTGTTTTCATGGCACTGAAGGACAAAAAAGTCGGTGGATTCTGGTTGCGTTAGTTTATTCATAAAAAATCCGGATCAAGTCAAGCTTGCTGGTACGGACCGAGACCTATATGAAAAAGATCGAATTGATGTGCCTTGTCCTTATCATGCTTGGGTTGATTCCTGGTGTTTCGGTATGGGCGCGCGGCG
>JBDSOQ010000011.1:0-3933 GCA_039914755.1 Nitrosospira sp.
CATCGAGCGATAGTGCCGGTGTTTCGGTACTTGCCGAGACAAATACGATGGAAGGGTCCGCTTCCATCTCCTGGCTGGATGTGCGATAGTCTGATCGCTCGTCCCAGACATAAAGACTTCAAAAGAGAATCTCCGGTCCAGAGCCAAATCAATCTCAAGCCGGGACATCTATCTGAGTAAAAAAAAGAATGCTACGTAATTTCCCCCCATCGAATACGAGCTGTACCCACCGGATACGCGATTATTTCATCGCGACCCTTACATTCGTATGCGTGGCGATCAGCTTGAACCTGGACGCCAGCGGGAGCTTGGAACAACAAAGAAACATGGGCTTTATCGCCTGGACATTCTTGTTCGGCTTGCTGTTGGGAGAGAATAAGGAAGTCCGGATGCAGGTCATCATTGCGGTCGCGTTTGCTACGCTGGGTGAGCACTTCGCCTCCATCTACATGCAAGGCTACACTTATCGGTTCGGCAATGTGCCGGCCTACGTTCCACCGGGACACGGTATGGTGTACTTGACCGCTGTCGCGCTTGCCCGCTCCGGTTTCTTTCTGACCCATGCGCGTAAAATAGCGATGTTTGTGGTGGTGACCTGTGGCGCATGGTCAATCTGGGGAATCAGTGGTTATCCCTCGCAGGGTGACCAAGTCGGTGCACTACTGTTTTGCGTTTTTCTGATTTACCTGTTCAAAGGCCGCTCGCCAATGGTTTATCTGGCGGCCTTCTTTATCACTACCTGGCTGGAACTGATCGGAACCGCAGTGGGAACTTGGCGATGGGCATCAATAGAACCTGTTCTCGGGTTATCCCAGGGAAATCCGCCCAGCGGCGTCGCAGCCTGGTATTGCCTGGTCGATGCAGTGGCAATCGGTGCCTCACCCGCATTATTGAACGGATTCAAAAAGAGCGGTGAGTGGTTTAAAGCGGGAAAGCCTAAAAATATCCAGCAGGGCGCGAGAAATGATTAGATGAATTTTTTAAGTTTCTACGAGTCTAAATTACAATTACCTGGTGAAGCATCTGGTAAGGCCAGAATCCATGAGACTTCGGGCAACACCAAAATCTTTTATTATTACTTTTTCTTGTTTTCATTTTTCTTTTTTAAACCACTCCATCTGGATTGTCCTAGTAGCGACTGCCGGGTGGGCAAGCAATAATGGATATGTCGTTCGCACAACTCAATCTATCGCCTGAAATCCTCCGCGCAATAGCCGATCAAGGCTACACCGAACCTACACCGATTCAAGCTCAGGCCATCCCGCTCATACTCGAGGGGAAGGATATCATGGGAGCGGCCCAGACAGGCACAGGCAAAACCGCAGGTTTTACATTGCCCATGCTGAGCCGCCTGCAACCCGGCGCCAGCGCCAGCGCCTCGCCCGCAAGGCATCCGATTCGTTCGCTGATCCTGGTGCCCACGCGTGAATTGGCCGTCCAGGTGTACGAAAGCGTAAAAACCTATAGTAAATATCTGCCCCTCAGGTGTGCCGTCGTTTACGGTGGCATGGATATGCAGCCCCAGACGAAAGATTTGCGCGCTGGCGTAGAAATTCTCGTTGCAACGCCCGGCCGCCTGTTGGATCATATCCAGCAGAAGACAATGAGTCTGTCCAAGGTCGAGATTCTGATACTGGATGAAGCCGACCGCATGCTGGATATGGGCTTCCTGCCCGATATCAAGCGCATTCTGGCGTTGCTGCCGCAGGAGCGTCAAAGTCTGATGTTCTCGGCAACTTTCTCTGAAGAGATCAAGAAGCTTGCAAACACTCTTTTAAGAGATCCGGAATTGATCGAGGTAGCAAGGCGCAATTCCATTGCAGAACTGATCACTCACGTGGTGCACCCAGTGTCCAGAACGCGCAAGCGCGAGTTGCTGGCGCACCTTATCAAATCGGCTGACTTGAAACAGGTTCTGGTATTCGTCCGCACCAAGCACGGCGCCAGCCGTCTGGCTGAGCAGTTGGAACAGGATGGAATCACTGCGACAGCGATTCACGGCGACAAAACTCAGCCGCAACGCACCCAGGCGCTGGCGGAATTCAAAGAAGGTATAGTTCGCGTATTGGTGGCAACCGACGTTGCCGCGCGGGGATTGGACATCGAGGATCTGCCGCATGTGGTCAACTTCGAACTACCCACCACGCCCGAGGACTATATCCATCGGATAGGACGCACCGGCCGCGCGGGCACAAAAGGAGACGCCATTTCACTGGTGTGCGAGGATGAGACCGAGTTGGTGCAAGGTATCGAGAAACTCCTGAAATTCAAGCTTACCTCCACGGTAATCGCGGGATTCTAGCCAGAAGCCCACGGCCATCCCGCGGAATCCACGGAATCCGAGGGTAAGCATCACACCTACGATCGCAGCAAATCGGCCCGGCCAGAACAGAGAAATGCTATCACACGCGCTGATCGACCCGATGACGCGCACTCTGCATTGCATCCCAGAAATGGCAAAGACAAGCGCCCCAGCAGAGACCACGCAGGCCAGCGGCGAGGCTCCACGGTGCCGGAGGACCCATTATTCAGCCAACCTTATATACCCAGTACGCCTGCGGCCCAGCACGCGGATAACCCTGAAGCGGCGTCCTCGCGGAACAAACAACCGGGCCACTCGTCCCACGGACAGCAGGGTAAGCGGTTGGCCGCACTATTTATGCCGCGATCACCGAGCAAACCCGAACAAGACCACTAGCAGCCCAAGCCCGACAGGCTGCCAGGTAGTCACGTCGGCGGCGCCCTCCCGGCTACAACCGTTCCAATCCGCGAACGCTTTCAATGTCTATTAGCAGATGACCTGAAGCATGGCAAAACGCCTGACAAAAATCTATACCCGCACCGGCGACGACGGCACAACCGGACTCGGTAACGGCGCGCGATCCGTCAAGGATGGTTTGCGCATCGAGGCTATCGGCACCGTCGATGAGCTCAACAGCTTCATGGGTGTTCTGCTTGCAGAGAATCTTGAGGAGGACGTGCGCAACAACCTGGAAGACATCCAGCATGACCTGTTCGATCTGGGCGGCGATCTAAGTATTCCCGGACGCGTGACGATGAGCGAAGCGCAAGTCAGCCGTCTGGAAAAACAGCTCGATGACTACAATGCCCCATTGGCTGCGCTGAAAGAATTCATACTCCCCGGTGGAACGCGGGCCGCTGCTTTATGCCACGTCGCACGTGCCGTCTGTCGCCGCGCCGAGAGATGCGTGGTAAGGCTATATCGAGCCGAAACAGCGGTGCCATACCATGTCCGGTACCTCAACCGCCTGTCCGATTTTTTATTTGTCCTATGCCGTGTATTGAACCGCCAGAACGGCGTGGAAGATGTGATGTGGCAACCTCGGAAAAACTTCGGTTCAAATACCCTCTAGCAGCCTGACGGACCTAAAGGAACTCGGCTGCAAAAGCGTCTGGCTGGTTCATATTTCGCTGCTTTTTCGGCCAATAGAATAACTATTGGCCTTCAAAATCCGCAAAATCTGCCCTCACCCGGTCACTTTTTCGCTGCGATTCTTCAAGCCCAACAGGCTGCCAGCATTATCCTCCGCGCTTTCCCGCGCCCAATTCCTTATGGCGGAAGCTTTCGACCACCATTAATACCGCGCAGATAAAAATTGCGGAATCCGCTACGTTAAACGCTGGCCAATGGTAGCCCACCACATGAAAGTCCAGGAAATCGACCACATGACCCAAGGTGATCCGATCCCACAAATTACCGAGTGCGCCGCCGAGTATCAGGCTTAGCGCAATACAGAAAAGTCTGTCCGCAGCGTGTTTGCGCAGCAGATAAGCGATCAGCAGCGAAGCGACCGCCGAAATCCCGGTAAAAAACCAGCGTTGCCAACCACCGGCATCACTGAGAAAACTGAACGCCGCGCCCGCATTATAAGTGAGCACCAGGTTAAAAAATCCCGTCAGCGGAATCTGCTG
>JBDSOQ010000225.1:0-5271 GCA_039914755.1 Nitrosospira sp.
TCGGATTGCAAAATCTCGTTAAGCACCAGGTGCTGGGGGGAAATTTTCCGATGCGGCTACGCTGGAATTTCCATCGGCTGATGCTCAACCAGAGCATGAATTTTTATCAGGACGAATTTGCCGGCCGCGTAGCGACCAAGGTCATGCAAACCGCTCTCGCACTGCGTGATGTCTGTTTTATTCTGGGAGACATCCTCGTTTATGTAACGATTTACTTTTTTACGCTGGTTGCGGTGGTCGGTAATTTTAATGTCTGGATGTTGCTGCCTTTTATGGGATGGTTAACCCTCTATATTTTCACATTGTGGTTTTTTGTTCCGCGCATGAGCCGGGTTTCTCAATCCCAGGCCGATGCACGTTCTCTCATGACAGGACGCATCAGTGATGCTTACACCAATATTGCAACAGTCAAGCTCTTCTCACATGCGGGCAGGGAAGCGAGTTACGCGAGATCGGCGATGCAGGAGTTCCTGAAAACGGTGCATAGCCAGATGCGATTGATCAGCAGCTTTGAGACGGTTAATCAGATCATGGGCGCGGCACTTATCATCGGTGCGGTTGGCGTGGCGTTGCTGTTATGGACAAAGGGTGAAATAGGCGTCGGCGCGGTTGCTGTAGTTGGTGCAATGTCGCTACGGCTCAACGGCATGTCTCATTGGGTCATGTGGGAAATGGCGGCGCTGTTCGAACATGTCGGCACTGTGCGAGATGGCATCAATACCTTATCCCGGGCGCATCTGGTAACCGATTATCCCGATGCAAAGCTGCTGCGCATCAGTAATGCCGATATCAGGTTCGAGGAAGTGCTCTTCTGTTATGGAGGAGATACACCCGTGATAGATCGCCTCTCGCTGCATATCAAGCCAGGCGAAAAGATTGGACTGGTTGGACGTTCAGGCGCAGGTAAATCCACCCTCGTAAACCTGCTGCTCAGATTTTATGATATCGAGCAGGGGCGCATACTGATCGATGACCAGGACATCAAATATGTTACCCAAAACAGTTTGCGCGCCAGTATCGGCATGGTCACGCAGGATACTTCGCTCATGCATCGCTCAGTGAGGGATAACATTTCATATGGCCTGCCGGATGCGAGCGATGAGAATATGATAGCCGCTGCGAAAAGAGCCGAAGCTCACGATTTTATAGCCGGGCTGACCGACCCCATGGGGCGTAAAGGCTATGACGCACATGTGGGCGAGCGGGGGATAAAGCTTTCGGGTGGTCAACGCCAGCGGATTGCGATAGCTCGCGCCATGCTGAAAGATGCGCCGATCCTCCTGCTCGATGAAGCGACCAGCGCCCTGGACTCCGAAGTGGAACTAGCCATCCAGTCCAGCTTGTATCGATTGATGCAGGGCAAGACAGTGATCGCAATCGCCCATCGCTTGTCGACCATCGCGGCGATGGATCGCCTGATCGTGATCGATAAGGGTCGTATTGTAGAAGAAGGCCACCATCAAAGCCTCATAGCGCTCAATGGCCTGTACGCGCGGCTATGGAATCATCAGAGCGGTGGGTTTCTGGGGGGCGATGTGTAGGTTTTGAGGATTACGCTTCGCAGTTAGAAGATGAAACATGAATACGAAATAGGTTGGATTGCCGGTTTGTAAGATCAAGTTGCGCGAATCCGGCTATCTCCTGACGCGAACCCTCACCTTTAATATCGGGATTCTTGCGCATATGTACATATATAATTATGTGTGTATATTTCAGCTGTGGCGCGGAATCAGTCTGACGATCATAGCCCATCCATTATTTCAATTAGATATCCAGTTAACCCGGATGTTTCATAAATTGGCGCGTGCCCTTGCTGGTCTTTTGTTTCGTATGAAAATTTCGTTCAGTCGGGCGTATGAATAACTACGCCACTCTTTCACGAAATCTCCCTACAAAACAAAATCCTGCGCAATCATCACGCGAATTTATGAAACATCCGGGTCAAGTTTGGGCATTACGCTCAACCAAAGTATAAACCTCAATGGAAGGAAAACTTTTTTCGCAGGATTTCCTGCTCGAAGGCATCCGTAGCACACCCGCATGGGAGGCATTGACGGATGAGTTGATCGATACATTTCTTCGCGACCTCAAAGGAATCTATAGCCACATCACAACAACCAGTCAGCTTAACGAAGCCAATACCGAGGCCGACATTATCGAGAAAGTCCTTGGGTTTCTTGACTGGCATGATCTAACTCTCAGGCAAGTCTCGGCTTCTGCCACTCGGCGGGAAAATGTACCGGACTTTCTGCTATTCCCGGACGTAGCCGCCAAGCAGGCCGCGCGTGCCGAGAAGCGCGATGATCGGCGCTACCGTCACGGTATCGCCATTCTCGAAGCCAAACGCTGGATGCGCCCGCTGGATCGGGGTGAGGCTACTGATCGCCTCGATCCCGGCACACCATCGAACCAGATTCTTCGTTATCTTTCCAGCGTTGAAGTTGCTTCCGAGCGAAGAGTGCGTTGGGGTATTCTTACCAATGGCGCGGTGTGGCGCCTCTATTGGCAGGGCGCGCGCTCCCGCTCCGAAGAGTTTCTGGAACTTGACCTTGCCCCGCTGCTAAATATTCCCGACTGTACGCAGAATATGTTCGGTATCGACACGATACATGGCGTCAAACTGTTTTTCTGTCTGTTTCATCGCGGCGCTTTCCTCCGCCAGACCTGGGATAATCAAGGCCGCACTTTCCATGAATACGCTTTCAACGAAGCACGGCTGTATGAAGAAAAGGTATCGCAGGATTTGGGTGCGCGCGTGTTCGCCACTATCTTTCCGCAATTGGCGGATGCCTTGGCGGCAGGCGACCCGAATGCGGATATTACTTCGCCCATCTATCTGACAGAATTGCGTGATGCTACGCTGATCCTGTTATACCGTCTGCTGTTCATTCTGTACGCGGAAGATCGCAACCTGCTGCCTGCGCGCGACGAGCGCTACGATGATTATTCTCTACGCAAAATCCGCAAGGATATCACGCAGCGTCGCGATACAAACGACACCCTCAGCGCCAGTGCGTGCCGTTACTGGCAACACGTGCGTGATCTGTTTCGCATCATTTCCCAAGGCGATTCATCCATAGGCATGCCAGCCTACAATGGTGGCCTGTTCGAGGATAACCGAGCGCCGTTACTGACGCGTAGCCGTGTGTCGGATGCGAGCTTCGCCCCATTATTCGATGATCTTGCCCGCCGCCCCGATCTCCTTCGAGCGTGGATCAACTACCGTGACCTTTCCGTGCAGCATCTCGGCGGTATTTACGAACGCTTGCTCGAATACAGTCTGGCCGTGGAAAACGGCCGTATCATTACGCGCCCAGCCAGTTTTGCCCGCAAAATAAGCGGGAGCTATTACACCCATGATGGCTTGGTAAAACTTATCATTCGCGAAGCCGTGGGGCCGCTGGTTAACGAACGTAAGGAAGCTTTCGACGCTCAACTTGACGCATGGTCCCGAAAGAAAGAACTCAAACCTGCCGATTGGAAAGTGCTGGATAAACTTGACCCAGCCAGCAACATGCTCGACCTGAAAATCTGTGATCCCGCGATGGGCAGCGGCCATTTTCTCGTCTCGCTGGTGGATTACCTTGCGGATGAGATTCTTGAAAGCGTTGCCGCCGCGCAGCTGGAAGTTGCCGCACAACCCTGGTCAGAAAGTATTGAGAATACCTGGGTATCACCGCTCATCGATCGTATCCAGGACATCCGCAGCCGTATTCTCAATGCTGCGCACCAGTATCGCTGGACCGTTACCGAAGCGCAACTGGATGACCGCCACATTGTGCGCCGCATGATCCTCAAACGGGTGGTGCATGGCGTGGACAAAAATCCCATGGCGGTGGAGCTCGCCAAGGTCGCGTTATGGCTGCATACCTTCACCGTGGGTGCGCCACTATCTTTTCTCGATCATCATCTGCGCTGCGGCGATTCATTGTTCGGTGGCAAGGTCAGCGACATTTCGCATGAGTTGGGCAAATTTGCGGATATGTTCCATCAGGAAGATCTTGAGCGGGTAACGAGAGCCAGCAGAACAACGGAAGCGATTGGTAATTTGACGGACATTGATATCGCCGAGGCGCACTACTCGAAAGCATTAATGGATACCACCACCGAGGGGTTGCTGCCGTTGCAGCGCACTCTGGACTTTTTACAAGCCAAGCGCTGGGCAGGGAACCCACCTGGGAGGGCAGCCGATACCGCAGTGTGGGAAGATCTGTCATTGGCGCAAAAATATCAAAGGACGTGGGCGCAATTACTGACAAAGGAGATGGGAGAGAATCTATTGGAATCGGTGGATTTTCTTGCCAAGCGTAAAGGTAGATTGCCCACGCCTCGTGAACAGCAAGCACATGCAATGATGCAGGTGGCATTAACCCAAGCCGCAAAAGAGCATTTTCTGCATTGGGAGCTGGCCTTTCCCACCATCTGGCAGGACAGGCGACGCGGCTTCGATGCCATTATCGGCAATCCGCCGTGGGACAGAATGAAATTGCAGGAAGTGGAATGGTTTTCCGAGCGCAAGCCGGAAATCGCCAGAGCTGCGCGCGCTGCCGATCGCAAGAAGCTCATTGCGCAGCTAAAAACCAATAATGATCCGCTGTGGCAAGACTATCTTGCCGCGCAAGCTGCTGCCGAATCGGGTAGCCGCGTGGCGCGGGAGTGTGGAGATTATCCGCTGCTGTCTGGCGGCGACGTCAATCTTTATTCGCTGTTCGTTGAACGCGCTACTTCGCTTATTCATTCACGAGGTTTTATTGGCCTGCTTTGTCCTTCCGGAATTGCCGCCGACAAAGGCGCAGCAAATTTCTTTCGTGGAATTTCGAGCACAGGACGGCTGGTCGCACTCTACGACTTCGAGAACAAAAAAACATTTTTCCCGGATATTCATGCCAGTTTCAAATTCTGCGCGCTGGTATTCGGCGGGGAAGCGCGCACCGTTCCAGCTGCACGTTGCGCCTTTTATCTGCATACGCTGAAAGAAGCGGATGATCCGTCACGGGTCCTGCATCTTGCAGCGCAAGACTTCATCGCGGTCAATCCCAATACCGGCGCCGCGCCCATTTTCCGCACTCAGCGCGATGCTGACATCACCACCGCAATTTACCGCAGGCAACCCGTGCTGGTGGATCGCCGCAGTGAACCAGTGCAACGAGTCTGGCCCGTGCGCTATTGCACCATGTTCCATATGACTAATGATTCGCACTTATTCAAACGCCGCGATGAACTGGAAGCGCAAGGCTGGTATCCGGCAGGGGTTAACCGCTGGAAGAAAGG
>JBDSOQ010000206.1:0-2628 GCA_039914755.1 Nitrosospira sp.
CGTGGCAATAAATGGTATGACCAGGCCTGCGCCGATCAACCACAAAGGAAGTGTGATCAGCCAAATAGCGGCGAATATTCCGAGGGCAATCAGCGCATTGAGCAAGCTGCCGGCGAAACCGCCACCATTTTTGCGTTCAAGATGCGGGTAGTCACGGTCGGCCACCAGATGAATCAAGGCGGGCATCGCGAATAAGGCGGTAATCACCAGCGCGGTGACGAAAACGAGTGGCACAAACAGGATCAGATGCGCGATTGCCTGAATTCCGTAGGCGACCCAGCTTGGTTCAACGCCTTCGAGCCAGGTTTGAATGCCGATCGCCGTGAGGCCGCTCGCAATCCATCCCGAGAACGTGCTCCAGAATGCGACGCCTAACAGGAACCACAACAGGCTGGCCACCAGGATGGGCCAAATGACGATCCACAAAACCTGAAACTGGAATAAATCACGGAACGCACGCGAAAGCGCTTCGAATACCGAGGTCACGCATTCTCCTTCTCAGGCCTTATTCGATATCAATGCAGCCGTTAATTTTCTCAGAGCCTTTACAGCGATTGGAAGTTACACGCAGGCAATCGCTTATCGCCTTGATGTCATGGTCCAGGCTACATCAGCCCCGCACCCATCAATCTGTGAATTTCAAAACGTAACATCGCTGAGACGCTCCAGCAAGTATCCGCGATAACGTACGCCACTCATTGAATTCCACTTTCGCAGCCCGGGTCCCGGTCGTATGCAAAGGAGTTGTACCAGGTAGTGTGCTCCCAGATTTCCTCACACACCTCGCCGCAAATTTTTTGCTCGAACCCGCACATACCACCGAGTTTAAAGCGTGCCGTATACGCACCGGCGGCATCGCCTCCCTTGAGTTCGAGGATAACCTGCCCGTTGTGCTCAGAAACGTCCAGGGAGCGCGTATTGGTAATATCCTTGTAGAATTTCTCGGGAATGACAAATTGTTTACCGTCTATGAAGATGAGGAATGTTTCAGTAACAAACTTTGGGATACCACCATCCATGCCCCATGTGCCCGCGTCAACCTCGTGGCATTCTCCGCTTTTGCATTGGCGCTCGCGGAATGTGACAGCAACCTTTTGGCCCGAGGGCAGCAAATATGTTTTCTCGTGCGCAAACGACGTGGCCTCGGTTTGTGCAAGCGCACAAAAAGACCATATGGCGGAGCCGAGGAGCAGCATTTTGAAGAAACTCAACATGGGAAGATGACCGTTAATTCTTGTGATCAACTGAGTCCTGTTCGCGCCTCTGGCAGCCTGTCGGACTTGAGAATCGCAGCGAAAAAGTGATTGGATGAGGCTGATTTTGCGGATTCTGAAGGCCAATCATTATTCCATTGACCGAAACAGCGGCGAAACATGAACCGGCCAGACGCTTTTGCAGCCAATTTCCCTTAAATCCGACAGGCTGCTAGTGTCATGTCACGTTTCAAATGTCGGATATAGCCGATTGAGTTTGACCCGTGCGTTCTCTGCCGTGAATTGCCAGTTCACCTTGGCGTGAATCTGGTCGCGGTGCGCTTGCCAAGCGGCGACTTCCGCGCGCAGTTCCTTCATGCTGCCGATGCGCCGATCAAGGCATTGGCTGATCAACACGTTGAGTTCGATCTCGGCGACGTTGAGCCAACTGCCGTGTTTCGGCGTGTAGACGAATTCAAAGCGATCCCGGAGTGCCTTCGCCTGGTCAGGGGGAAACGTCTGGTATAACGCGCCCGGACTATGGGTGTTCAGATTGTCCATTACCAGCGTGATCTTCTGTGCTTCCTGATAGCGTTCGGCAATATCCTGGAGAAACCGGGCCCAATCCACTTTGGTCTTGCGCTCCGTCACCTTGGTCATCCGCGTTCCAGCCAGGGGCTCGCTTGCCATGAATACGTTACAGACTCCGCATCGCTCGTATTCGTAGTCGTGCCGTTCTGGCCGACCGGGGCAAGCCGGAACCGGTGTGTGCGTTTCGCGGATGAGTTGTCGCGGTGTCTCGTCCATACAGACTACCGGGATGTCCACGTTATAAGGTCGGCGATACACGTCGAGAACTCGTTCCATCGCAGCAACAAACTCCGCATTGGCTGCCGGAGGAATTACCCAGCCAACCTTCCGCCATGGTTTGATTTCGTTTTTTTTAGTACGCGGCGAACCGTCTCGTAGGAAACGCTGTCGATGTACTCAAGTTCCACCGCGCGATCAGCCAACAAGCGCAACGACCATCGGGCGAAGCCCTTCGGGGGCTCGCCGCAACTCAGGGCGACCAGATGAGCCTCGAACTCGCCATCCGCTTTGCGCACGTAGTTGCGCTGACTCTGCCGCCTGCCTAATGCCGCCTCCAATCCCTCTTCGACAAAGCGCTTCTTGACCCGGTCAACCTTGCGCATGCTGATTCGCAAGATATTCGCCATGTCTTCTCCACGGCTACGGTGATCGTTGAATTCTCCCTCGTCGCAGTTCAACAGAATCAGCGCATTGATCACCTTCTGGGACTGGTGGGCGCCTTTACGCGTAATGGACTCCAAGTCCTTTCTTTCGTTCGAAAGCAGCGTCACTTTGTAAAGCTTCATTGGGAAACCCTCGCTGTCTTGAAAAAGATGGCGAGAGCTTAGCACAATATATACGACGT
>JBDSOQ010000017.1:0-5266 GCA_039914755.1 Nitrosospira sp.
AAAATACATCGGGTGAAAGCCAATGATCCTAAATCCGGTAGTTGACCGCTCATTTAATAGATCAGTGTCGTGATTAATAACAACATTTCATATTATTTGACGCTCACCTTCCGGGTGAGGGCGCTACGGGGTGAATTGCACAGTTTTTTGGGTACATGGCTGCGTTGCAACTTCTTGGAATGGAACGACCATTCCGCGTCGTTGCGCCTTGCCCTGCACCCCAAAAACCGTACACTTTACCCCGTCCAACTACCGGATTTAGGATGATGCAAACCAAGCAGCGTAATCTTACGGATGTTATCCCGGTGGAAGCCGCCCGAACCCTCGACGGGTTGTTCCGCGAGCGAACACGTCGCTCGCCCGAGGCGGTAGCCTATCGGGATTACGACCGCTCCAGCGGTAAGTGGCGCGACCTCACCTGGAAACAGATGGATGAACGAATCGCGCACTGGCAATCTGCGCTCACGCGAGAAAAACTCCTGCCTGGCGACCGGGTTGCGGTGATGTTGCGAAACTGCCCGGAATGGGTGATATTCGAGCAAGCCGCGCTAAGGCTGGGGCTCGTCGTCGTGCCACTTTATACAGCCGACCGGCCCGAGAACGCTGCCTACATTTTGCGCGACGCAGGCGTTAAAGTATTATTGCTCGAAGAACTGGCCCAATGGCAAGCGTTTCATGAAGTACGGGGTCAGATTCCTCATCTGCTGCGCGTCATTACGGTTCAGGGAAGTCCTGAAGAAAAAGATGACGGTCTCGTGCTTGCCTTGCATGACTGGCTGCCAGACTGTCCATTGGACGATCCGCGGGGAAAAACCGAGGGAGTGGAGGATGCAAGCCGCGATCAGCATCAACTCGCCACCATCATATACACTTCCGGCACCTCCGGCCGGTCCAAGGGGGTGATGCTGAGCCACCACAATATACTTACGAATGCGCATAGCTGCCTGCAAGTGGTGCCCATCGGACAGGACGATCTGCTGCTTTCATTTTTGCCGCTATCGCATACGTTTGAGCGCACTGCCGGCTATTATGCGCCGATGATGCGCGGTGCAACGGTGGCATATGCACGCTCGGTTCACCAGCTGCAAGAGGATCTTCTGATCATTCGGCCCACTATTCTTATTTCCGTCCCGAGAATTTATGAGCGGGTCTATGCCGGCATTCACGCCAAGCTGGCGGAAGGTTCGGCTTTTAGCAGAAAACTGTTCAATCTGGCGGTTGATATTGGCTACAGCCGCTTTGAGTATCAGCAGCGACGGAGCCCCCGACTTTTTTCTCACGTGTTATGGCCACTGCTGGAAGCCCTGGTGGCAAAGAAGGTAATGAGCAAGCTGGGTGGGCGACTGCGCGAGGCGATGAGCGGCGGCGCGGCGTTACCGACAGAAGTTTCACGGGTATTTATCGGTTTGGGCCTGCCCATCCTGCAAGGCTACGGCATGACGGAGACCAGTCCAGTCGTATGCTGCAACACCATCGAGGACAATCTTCCGTCGAGCGTGGGGCGTCCCATCCCGGGGGTAGAGGTGAAACTCGGCCCGAACGATGCCTTGCTGATTCGCGGCCCCAACCTCATGCTCGGTTACTGGAACGATCCGTCGGCCACCGAGGCGATAATGACGCCCGACGGGTGGCTCAATTCCGGCGATATCGCGCGCATCGATGAGCGAGGCCGGGTGACTATCACCGGCCGCCTGAAGGAAATCATCGTCATGTCCACCGGCCAGAAAATTCCGCCTGCGCCTATGGAAGCGGCGATTCTGCATGACTCGTTATTCGAACAGATCATGCTGATTGGAGAAGGTCGTCCGTATTTAAGCGCACTGGTGGTTCTGAACGCCCGCAATTGGGAAAGCATTTCGGCGCAGTATAATCTTGATAGCGATTTGCGCCGCCTGTCGCAAGACCAGAAGCTCGAAGAAATCCTCGTGGAACGGATCACCCGCCAAATAAAAGGGTTTCCCGGTTATGCCAAAATATATCGCGTGGCGCTGGCGCAGGAGCCTTGGACTGTCGAGAACGATATGCTCACGCCTACATTGAAGCTGCGTCGCACGCAGGTATTGAATCGTTACCAGGCCGAAGTGAGCAGGTTATATGCGGGGCATTAGGGATCGACGGGTAGCGGGCCCGTAAGTCACCCGGCGTGCGAGGATTGGCACCAAGGTAGGTCGGGCTTTGCCCGACGATCGAAAAATAATATTGGGCATAGCCCCACTGACCGGCCAAAGCTGGCAATTCAAACCTTGGAATGGAAAATGAACACTGACGAAGAAACTCATACATCGCTGCCCGAGGGGCTCGATCCGATACTGCGCCTGGTGCCGATGCCGACGGACACTAATTATGCCGGGGATGTATTCGGCGGCTGGATCATGGCGCAGGTGGACATTGCCGGAAGCCTTCCGGCAATGCGCCGGGCTCGTGGGCGCGTTGCCACGGTAGCAGTGAATTCTTTCGTATTCAAACAGCCGGTATTTGTCGGGGATATCGTGAGTTTTTATGCCGAGATCGTCAAGGTGGGCCGAACTTCCATAACGGTGGACGTCGCCGTCTATGCGCAGCGGGGTCTTCGCCACGGAATTGATGAAATATGCTGCAGGGTGACCGACGCGGTCCTGACGTACGTCGCCGTGGACGAAAATCGCAAACCGCGCGTCGTATCGCAGGAATAACGCGCGTTCAAAAACTCGAGATTCTTGTAGCTTGTTTGCCGACCCGGATTTCCGGCAAACAAGCTCAGCGGGATAAATATTCACTTCGCCGGGCGGCCGGTAATACGATACTTTGACGTAATGGGTAAGGGTAGGGTAAGCGGACAAGAATGCCGCACGCTCACGAAGCTGGCTTTTTCTAATGAAAAAAACGGATCGAACTTGGAGGCGACATTGAATAATCGTAAGTTCATCGTGCGCAAAGCCGCTGTCCTCGGCGCCGGCGTAATGGGAGCGCAGATCGCAGCGCATCTGGTCAATGCCAACATCGAGACGCTATTGTTTGAGCTGCCCGCTGAGCAGGGGGGCCCCAATGCCAACGTAATCAAGGCGGTAGAGAATCTAAAAAAACAGGACCCTGCGCCACTGTCGATTACGGCCAAGGCCGCCTCCATTCAACCGGCCAACTACGACCAGAACCTGGAATTACTCGGGGATTGCGACATCGTGATCGAAGCCATCGCCGAACGCATGGACTGGAAAGGCGAGTTGTATAAAAAGGTCGCGCCACACCTCGGCGAGGGCGCCATTTTTGCCAGCAACACATCGGGGCTCTCCATCAATGCGCTGGCAAAGTCGTTCCCCGAGAACTTGCGCCACCGGTTTTGCGGCATCCATTTTTTTAACCCGCCCCGCTACATGCACCTCGTAGAATTGATCGCCTGCAAGGAGAGCGATGCCGCGATGCTCGATGATCTGGAAGCATTCCTGGTCACATGTCTGGGTAAAGGCGTAATTCGTGCAAAGGACACGCCGAATTTTATCGCCAACCGGATAGGCGTGTTTTCGATGCTCGCCACCATGCATCATGCACATGAATTCGGTCTTGGATTCGACGTTGTGGATGCGTTGACCGGCACGCTCATCGGTCGTCCCAAGAGCGCGACTTTCCGTACCGCGGATGTGGTGGGGCTCGATGTCCTTGCACACGTGATCGCTACCATGCGCGATACGCTGCCGGAAGATCCGTGGCACAGATACTATGCCGTGCCCGACTGGCTGCAAGCCCTGGTGGATAAAGGGGCGCTCGGACAGAAAGCCAGGGGCGGCATATATCGGAAGAGGGGCAAGGAAATCTATGTCCTGGACCTTGCGAAGGGCGAATATATTCTCTCGGCGGGCACGGTCGAAGATGACATAAAGGAACTGCTCAAACGTAAAAATCTCGCGGGCCAGCTTGGCGCGTTGCGCGCGAATCCACATCCGCAAGCACAATTCCTGTGGTCCATATTCCGCGATTTGTTTCATTATTGCGCTGCTCATCTCGGCGCAATCGCCGACAATGCGCGCGACCTTGATTTATCGATGCGCTGGGGTTTCGGCTGGAATCAGGGGCCGCTCGAGATCTGGCAGGCGGCGGGATGGAGCGAAATTGCCGGGTGGATAAACGAGGATATCGCGGCTGGTAAAAGCATGAGTACGGTATCGCTTCCGGAATGGGTGCAGGAACTGGGGCAAAGCGCCAGCCAAGCCGTCAACATCGGGATACAGGGCGTGCATAGAACACAGGGATCCTATGCGCCGTCCAGCAATATCTTCCGGCCACGTTCGGCATTGCCCGTGTATCGGCGGCAGTTGTTTCCGGATAGGCTGCTGAACGAGCGGGCGCAATATGGCACAACAATATTCGAGACCGATGCGGTACGGATGTGGCATACGGGCGAGCCCGGCGGCAATGGCTCGGCCGATGACCACATAGCCATTCTCAGCTTCAAGAGCAAAATGCACACCATCGGGAGCGATGTGCTGGATGGAGTGCAACAGGCCATCGATGAAGCCGAACGGAACTGGCGTGCCTTGGTGATCTGGCAGACTGAACCGCCATTTTCCGCGGGCGCCAATCTTCAAAAAGCCACCGCGCGCCTGAAAAGTGACGAGCCGCCTTCCGCCTTCAGCGTCCTGGCGAAAAAAATCAGGAAAACGGCGCAGTCTGCGGTGCTCAAGGCGGCGCGCGGCCTCAATCTCGCCGATGCACTGATGGCAGGCAAATTGGCCGAAATCGAAGCAATGGTTGCGCAATTTCAGCAGACTTCGCAGGACCTCCGATACTCGATGATTCCCACTGTCGCGGCCGTGGATGGCCTCGCACTGGGGGGCGGCTGCGAATTTGCGATGCATTGCGACCGTGCGGTAGCGACAATGGAAAGCTATATCGGCCTGGTAGAGGCTGGCGTGGGATTATTGCCCGCAGGTGGCGGTTGCAAGGAGCTTGCATTGAGAGCATCGCGAGATGCGAAAGACGGCGATCCTTTCCCTTTACTGAAAAATTATTTTCAGAGCGTCGCAACCGCACAACTATCAAAAAGTGCCGAGCAGGCAAAAGAACTGGGCTATTTGCGCGCTGCCGACCCGGTAGTGATGAACCGGTATGAATTACTTTACGTTGCCAAGGCGCAAGCGGTCGCCCTAGCTGAAGCAGGGTATCGCTCGCCGCTGAAAGCCCGTAATATTTCGGTGGCCGGTTCTACCGGCATTGCCAATATCAAAGGCATGCTCGTAAACATGCGCGAAGGCAATTTCATCTCGGACCATGATTACCTGATCGGTACCAGGAT
>JBDSOQ010000199.1:0-1833 GCA_039914755.1 Nitrosospira sp.
TTAAACGTGGACGTGGCTGGCTTGCCCGATCAGCATGTGGTAATCTATTGGCTCTACGCCTTCCATCCCTATTGGCAAGCGGAAGTATTACTTGCTAATCCGGCAAAAATTACCGTAAAATCACACCCTTTTCAGTTTTAGACCTCAATAGGCAATATATACATGGTCATTATTCGATTGGCACGCGGCGGCGCCAAGAATCGCCCGTTTTTCAATATGGTAGTAGCGGACTCGCGAAACGCGCGTGATGGCAAATTCATCGAGCGCATCGGTTTTTATAATCCCAGAGCGGCTGAAGGTGAAGAAGGGCTGCGGGTCAAGCTGGATCGAGTCACCTATTGGCAATCACAGGGTGCGCAGCTGTCGGATACCGTAACGAGGCTGGTCAAACAGTTTGGCGCGAAACAACAAACCGCAGGAAGCTAGACCGGACACGGCGGTCGAGCCGATGGTGGTGATGGGGCATATCGTTGGCCCTTACGGTTTGTCAGGCTGGATCAAGGTTTTTCCCTATACCGAATATGTAGATGGGCTGGCTGACTATCCCATATGGTGGTTGGGCAGCGGCAATGGCGAATGGCGCAACGTTAAAGTTAACGCGAGCGGTGTTCACGGAAACAGATTGACCGCGTTACTTGAGCAATGCGCCGATCGTAACGCAGCGGCGGAACTGAAGGGCCTGCAAATTGCAATTCCTCGTAATCAATTACCGGTCTTGTCGAATAGCGGTAAAGACGGCTATTACTGGTCGGACCTGATCGGTCTTGAAATCATTAACCAGCAGGGCGAAGCGCTGGGGAAAGTGACCGGATTACTTGAAACCGGCGCCAACGATGTGCTTCAAGTGCAGAGTCTGGAAGAACCTGAAAGGGAAAGATTGATTCCTTTCATCAGCCAGGTAATTGTAAAAGTAGATTTGAAGGCGTGCCGGATAACGGTGGATTGGGGCGTGGATTACTAAGACATGGCGCGTGAGTTTGATGTCGTTACCCTGTTCCCGGAGATGTTCGACGCGATCACCAAGCATGGCGTGACCGGGAGGGCGAGCGGAAACGATATTTATCGTCTGCATACCTGGAATCCGCGTGAGTTTACCGTCGATAATTACCATACGATAGATGATCGTCCTTATGGTGGCGGGCCAGGGATGGTCATGTTGGCTGAGCCGCTTGAGAAAGCGCTTACCGCTGCGAGGAACAGGCAGACAGCCCTCGGCATCGCGGGAACGAAAGTGATTTATCTTTCTCCCCAGGGACGCCCGCTGGATCATGGTCTGGTTGTGGAGTTGGGCGAGTTACCGGCGTTGATATTGCTGGCTGGACGCTATGAGGGCGTGGATGAGCGTTTGATAGGGCGTCAGGTCGATTATGAAATTTCTATCGGCGATTACGTACTTTCTGGCGGTGAACTGGCCGCGATGGTGCTGATAGACTGCCTGGTGCGGCAGATGCCAGGCGTGCTGGGCGATCCCGAATCGGCGAGCCAGGACTCATTTGTGGCGGGATTGCTGGATTTTCCCCAATACACGCGGCCGGAGATATACCGGGGAAATGCGGTGCCTGAAGTGCTGATGTCCGGCAATCATGCCAGGATCAAGCGGTGGCGTTTACAGCAGTCTCTGGGCAGGACATGGCTCAGGCGACCGGATTTGCTGGCATTGAAAGTAGAACATGGCCTGACGAGAGAAGAAAAGGAGTTGCTGGAAGAATTCCAGCATGTCCACATCACCAATTGAAACCAGGGAATATAAAGTAAGGAGTACAAAATGAACCTGATCGAACAACTTGAAAATGAAGAAATCAGCCGCCTCGGCAAGACAATTCCGGATTTTGC
>JBDSOQ010000162.1:0-2514 GCA_039914755.1 Nitrosospira sp.
TGGCGCTGACCGCCAGACTGTTTGACGATGTGCCGCCTGACCGCATGGCGGATGCCGAGCGAACAGTGCGGGAGGCAGCGGCGAATATGCCTGCCGAAGTGCGTGCGCGCATCGAAACTACCAAAAATCTGAGCGATGAGGACCGCGAATCGATAATGCAAAGCCTGCGCAAGGCGCTCACCGGATTTCAATTGCCGCCGGAACTTGAATCCGAGGCAGGCGAGGCACATGATGAGCGATAGCATCGCCAGCCTGCGCCGGAAAATCGAGGGAGTCCGCGATCTGCGGTCGGTGGTCAGCACCATGAAGGCGCTGGCGGCGGTGAGCATCGGGCAATACCAAAGATCGACGCGGGCACTGGATGATTATTATCGCGCCGTGCAGCTTGGCTTGAGCGTCTGTTTTCGTACCGGCATGCTATCGCCATCCGTGTCGCCCGTGACCGGACAGGAAGTAAACCAGTGGGGCAACGTAACCGGCGCGGTCGTGTTCGGTTCGGATCAGGGCCTGGTGGGTCAATTCAACGAGGTCATCGCCGATTACGCCATTCAGACGCTGACGGCCTTGCCGGGCAAAACAAGGGTATGGGTGACGGGTGAGCGTGTGTATGATCGGCTGGCGAACACGGGCATGCATATGGACCTGCAGGTGGCGGGGCTTTTTACCGTTCCGCTTTCGGTCAAGGCCATCACACCGCTGGTGAGCCGGATTCTGATGGAGACGCTGATGCCGAGTCTGATGCCGAGTTTGGGGGAAGGCGAAGCCCGGCGGACAGGACGCGACAAGGATGGGGTTGCTCAGCTTTATCTCTTCTACAACAGCTCCCGGTCGGAAGCGATATATGCGCCTGTCCATCAGCGGCTGTTGCCGCTCGACGATGTCTGGCGGCGCGAGCTGGCCGGAATTCCCTGGCCAACGAACAAGCTGCCGGAGGTGATGGGCAGCGGCGAAGCAACGCTGCATGCACTGATTCGGGAGTATCTGTTCGTTTCCCTGTTTCGCGCCTGCGCTGAGTCGCTCGCGAGTGAAAATGCGAGTCGCCTGGCGGCAATGGAGCGCGCTGAAAAAAATATCGATCAATTGAGCGCTGACCTTCAACAGAGCTTCTACCGTCTGCGGCAAAGCAAAATCGATGAGGAATTGTTCGATGTTATCGCCGGCGTGGAGGCACTGGCGGGGCGCATTTCATCTTAGGTCGCGGTGCGCGGCTGATTAGCGCCAGTGGCTGCGAACGCTGAAAGAACAGGGCTGATTTTTCTATCATGCTGTCATACGGGAGCATCCAATGAGCTTTCTTTCCCCTGAAGAACTGACACGGCTTTCATCCGCTGAATCGCTTTTTCCTTCCCCTATCCCGGTTCAGTCGGTATCGAGCGATGAGTTCATGCCGGCGCCACAGACGCCCCGGCAGCGGGAATTCGAGGTCCGGATCAAGGAAGCGGGCGCGCGGATGGCGAAGCGCCTGGGCATCAGCCGGAGGAAATTTCTCCAGACGGCAGCCGGGATGGCGACGGCGTTTCTCGCCATGAATGACACGTACGGGCCGATCTTTGGCGTGTCGCGTGCCGAAGCGCAAACGCCCGAAGAAGCCGACGCGCGCGCAAAAAAGTTGTCCGGGCAATTCATCATGGATATGCATACTCACTTCCTGCGTCCCGGCACCCTGCTTGCCGGCTTTATCAACGCGCGCAAGGCCGTGGGCAAAGCCGGCTGGAACCTGGAACTGGTCGACAAGGAGCAGACGCTCGATGACTTGATGTTCATGAACTATATCAAGGAAATTTATCTCGACAGCGATACCAAGGTCGCCTGTATCAGCGGCGCCCCTTCCGAGATTCCGGAAGACTGGTTTCTGACCAACGAAATGAAAGCGCAGGCACGTGCCGCTGTGAATGGGCTTGCTGGCCGCAAGCGTATGTTCTCGCATGCCGTCTTCACGCCCGGCTATCCCGGCTGGATGGAGCAGCTGGATCATGCGCTGGCCGATCTCAAGCCGGGTTCGATCAAGGGCTATACCATCGGCGACAATACGCATAAGGATTTGTCGAAACATCCGTGGCGTCTGGACGATGAGAAACTTGTTTATCCCGCCTATGAAAAGATCCAGAAAGCCGGCATTAAAAACATCTGCATTCACAAGGGGCTGTTTCCGCCATCGGTGGGGCAGCGGTTTCCGCACCTGCTGGGTTACTGCGACGTGCGCGACGTAGGGAAGGCAGCGAGGGACTGGCCCCAACTCAACTTCATCATTTATCACAGCGGCTATCGCTGGGCCGGGGGTGGAACGGCGCAGGATGCCTGGAAGCAGTTCGAGCAGGACGGGCGCATCGAGTGGGTGAGCGATCTTGCCGAGATACCGGCGAAGTATGGTGTCGGAAACGTATATGCGGATCTGGGCCAGGTATTCGCCCAATCCACTATTGCCGACCCAAGGGTGGCGGCCATTGTTACGGGACAACTCATCCGGGGTCTCGGCGCAGACCATGTTTGCTGGGGCACCGATGCAATCTGGAC
>JBDSOQ010000047.1:0-9063 GCA_039914755.1 Nitrosospira sp.
TTGCTCCACCCATCCTACAAAAGCCACAAAGGCTGTGCATATTTCGCCCCTGGTGGAAGAGAAGAAATAATGAAGTAAGCCGGGCTATGCCCGGCATCACTTCACCGGGCCTGGCCGCCGCTAAGTATGCGTGTCGTACGCTTGATGTACCCGCCGGGCCATGCCGGCGTTGCCAAGCAAAGTCTGAACGCTTTTCATCCAGGGCTCGGTGTGCGTTCGTATCTCCGCATCATCGGCCAGTATCTTGTGGATCAGCTCTACTTTTTGTTGCTGCATATCGACTGTAAGCCGCACAGGCGGCGCCGCCCGGAGTTGGGCCACCACGGCCGCGCAGCGATGCTCCAGCATTTCCAGTTTTTCCCATTCGCTGGCGCGGGCAGCCTCCACCATTTCACCGGTAAGATTGGAAATCGATTGATACGCGGCGATTTTTTCTGCGCTGTTCATCATACTCACGCTTGACCGAAATCGGTGGCGGCTCCGGAACCTGGCGGAACCGAGGAATTGGTCTGGTCGACATTCCCATTGGACGGTGCGCGCGAACCAATCGCTTCCCAGGCTCCACTCAACTCGCTAAGGAGGCGGGCCACTTCTTCGATGTATTCAGGTTTGTTATGCAGGTTGGCCTCCAACAGGCGGCGGCTCATATACTCGTACAGTGCATTCAGCTGTTGGGCCAGTTCGCCGCCGGCCTCAACATCGAGGCTGGCTTGCAGGCCGGAACTGATAATAGCGATTGCCTTGGAAACGGCCTCTCCCTTGGCAGTGATCTGGCCGGTTTTCATATGCGCAAGGGCGGAAGACAATGCCACGTGCGCGCCCTGGAACAGCATCAGGATGAGTTTATGCGGATTGGCCGCGATGACTCCGGTCTCGAGGCCAACGCGGGTATAGGCGTTTACGCCGCAGCGGGATGCTGGATACATATCGAATGCCTCCTTCGGCAATTATTTTTCATTCAGGAATTGTTTTTTGGCAAAGTGGCCAGCTGCTGGGTTAGAAACTGGCTGGTCTGATTCAGGCTGCTAAGCATCGTATCCAGCGCGGTAAATTGCGCCCGGTAACGCGCCTCGATCGCATCCAGGCGCTTAAGGAACGCTTCCTGGCGGCGATCGATAATCTTGATGCTTTCGGTGAGCCCATCGACACGGCTCGCAAGGATGCCGTCGGTAGTCAGCATATCTCCCGCAAGCTTGTTCAAGCGGTCGGCGGAACCACGTGAGAAATCCACCATTCCACGCGCGCCCAACAGGCCCCCTTTGATGATGAGGCTCAAACCTTCCGACGCCGTGCCGGCCATTGCCGTGAGTGTCTGGCCTGTTCCAAGAGCGGCCACGCCATTGATGGTGCCGGCCACATCCGCGCCTACTGTGGTTATCGGACTCGCACCCAGAAGATCGCCGGCGCCATTGCCACCGGTGACAGCGACACTGGATGCAGAACCGTAGCGTGCCGATGAGATGGCGAGCACGCCGCCGGATTGCGAAACCACGACCGAGCTGCCTGCCGCCTTCAGGCTGGCGGCGCCATTCAACCTACTTTGCACCTCGGCCGCCAGCGCATCGGCTGACGCGTAAATCCCCGCCGCAAGCGTGACGCTGGCAGCCACCCCATCGACTGTGATATCGATTCGATCGTTGACGCCGGCGGTAATGGTCAGTCCCGTTGCCTGGCCCCCGGTGAGGCCGCCCGTGGTAGCTAACTGGGCGATTGTTACGGCATAGTTTCCAGCCGATGTCTTGTCGGTTGCGCCACTATAGGCGATCAGGCTATCGGTCGATTTACCGTTTGCGGCGAAGAGGCTGGCGATCTGGTCGAAGCCGGCATCCATTGCAGTCTGGAGCCGGGTGGCATCCAGCGCCAGGCTGCCGTCTTTCTGGAAGGTGACGCCGATTTGCGACAACGAGGTAAAGCTGCCTGCCGCGCCGCTCGTGCTTCCCGTTGCGGCCGACACTGTGGCGCGAAGCCAGCGCTGGATGGACAGCGCCGCCGAATCTCCCTGCAACACTCCGCCCTTTTTAGCCACCGTGTTGTACGTACTGAGGTCTGCGAGCGTCTGATTAACGGCATTGTACGATTTGACGAACGCTTCCACCGACGCCTTGACGCCCGTCGTGTTGCGCGACATATTCAGTATGGTTGGGGTGCCCACGTTGTTTTTGAGCAGGTTGAGTGTCACACCCTCGATCGCATCGGTAATCGTGTTCGAGTTCTTGCTGATGGCGATTCCGTCAATCAGGAACTTGGCATCCTGCGCCGCCTGGACCTGCGTCAGATTCTTGCCTGAACCCGCGGCAGCGGTCGGGTCGAAGGCAAGCTGAGACAGGCCGGCATTATCCAGGTCAACTCCGTCGTCATCGCTCGCGATGATCCTGATGCTACTGGCTGCACCGGTATCCTTGGCCGTCAACACCAGCCGGTTGCTGCTGCCATCGTTGATGATTGTCGCGCTAACGCCGATATTGGCTGCATTGATCGCATCGCGTACTCCCGAAAGCGTGTTGTTGGCGGGGTCGATGGTTAGCGTCTGTGCGGGTTTTGCGTTGTTCAGCGTAAAAGTATTCAAGCCACTATCATAGTCGCCATATTGAATCGTCAGGGTGCCGCTGCCAACCATGCTGTTGGTGCTGGCAAAACCTTCCGAGCGGATTTTCTGTTGTTGTGCCAATTGTTGCACTTCCACCGAGTAGCTGCCCGGTACAGCCTTACCCGTGCTATTGGTGGTAGCAGTCAGTATGGAAGTATCTGCCACACTGGCTGTGGCAGCCTGGAATCTGGCGGGATCAGCGAGTCCTTGCATCGCGGTCTGGAATGCAGCCAATGCACCCTTCAGTGTCCCATAGGCGGACAGCTTGGCCTGATAATCGGCTTCGCGGCGGTCCAGCAGCGCAAGGGGCTGCCGTTCAACCGCCATCAATTGGCTGACAATGGTGTTCACATCCAGATTCGAGCCCATGCCCGGCGCGGTGATACCCATTTTTATCTCCTGCTTGTCAATTTGCTCTGTACTGTCGATTCACGGCTGTTGGTAGCACCTGTTGCATTTGCAGGTGACCGGCAGGCTGGCCAAGCTCAAGCTGCCGGTTTGAGGTTTACACCGAAAAGCAGCCGATATAAGTTTGATTGAGAAGGAGAAGCCGGAGCGAGCAGCGCTCCGGCTTCTTGACGCCAACCAACTTATACGATTAACCTCTCAGCAGCGCCAGCACACTTTGCGGAAGTGCGTTGGCCTGGGCCAGCATTGCCGTACCTGCTTGTTGCAGTACCTGGTTCCGCGAAAGAACAGCGGTTTCAGCGGCAAAATCGGTATCGACGATACGGCTGCGGGAAGCTGACAGATTCTCTGCGGTGGTTTGCAGGTTCGAAACCGCCGATGAGAAGCGGTTCTGATACGCACCCAGGTCGGCACGGGCCGCATTAAGCGCGCTCAGTGCCGAATCCATCGAGGAAATGGCATTTTGAGCCCCCGCAGTGGTGCTGACGTTCACTCCCGCAAAACCAACGACGCTGGCGGTCGTGACTGCCGTAGTGGCGGCTGTCAGGCCGGTCCGCGCCGTGTTGGCTGTGCCGCTCATGGCCACAGTCGTGGTGCCACCCGATGTGTTGGTCAGCGTCACCAGGCCAGCAGCATCGGCTGTGGCGGTAACGTTGCTTGTACCCGACACCAGGTTGATGGCCGCCGCGACGGCTGCTCCCTGAAGGGGGGCAGTGCCACCGGCGGTAATGGCGCCTACGCTTACACCGTTGATTTTGAGGTCGCCCGCGGCGATGTTATCCGTTACAGCCGTGAACGCGGTTGCGGCAATGCCGGTTACATTGGCGGTGGTCGTGGTGCTGGTACCCAGGGACGAGCTTTGTGCATTGACTAGGCTGGTGATGGAAATGGTTTCACCCACGTTGGCGCCGACCTGGAATGCCTGATTGGTAAAGGTGCCATCGAGCAGTTTGATGCCGTTGAACGCGGTCGTTGAAGCCACCCGGTCGATTTCGGCTTTGATCTGCTGCACTTCATTATTGAGCGCGGTACGGTCGCTTACGCTGTTGCTCGCATTGCCCGATTGCACGGCCAGCTCGCGGATGCGTTGCAGGTTATTGCCGATCTCGCCCAGCGCGCCTTCGGCGGTCTGCGACATCGAGATACCGTCGTTGGCGTTGCGGACAGCCTGGTTCAAGCCGCGAATCTGTGATGTCATGCGCTCGGAAATCGCCAATCCTGCGGCATCATCCTTGGCGCTGTTGATACGCAGGCCCGAGGACAAACGCTGCAGCGTGGTGGCAAGCGCGTTTTGCGAACTGTTAAGATTGCGTTGCGCATTCAACGCAATCACGTTGGTGTTGATAATTGCAGCCATGTGAATCTCCTCGACTAAGTTTTATGGATTACGCCGGTATAGCGTTAACTTTGGTTTGCCTCGCTTATTCGAGACTGATCAACCTCTGTTAGGTTTATTAACGGAGGGTCGGGAAAAACATTTAGCCGGTTCGTCAAGTTTTTCTTGGCGCGATATTTTTGTCCCTGTGGTTAGCTATAGAGTGAAAAAATGGATAGCTATTTTTCCCCGGACAAGTCATTACAATCAAGGAGCGAGTCTTCGATATTGTCTTTCCCGGCAGCAAGAGTCCAACACATCGCCAGATTGCACATGATAAGTGGAGGGGAGCGTGTGCGATTCGCCGATCAACGGCTGATCTATGTCTTATATCGAAACTTTACCCTGCGAGTGCAGTGTTCGGGACGCTATAAATCTGGATACGAAGGTGCGAGGAGCACCGTGGACAGGTAGATCGGCAGGTAGACCGGGAGAATACAGGCGATAAGGGAAATACCTTTCCTGAAGCCAGCCCAGGATCGGCCCGGATTCAAGCCAGGCCGTTCTTGATTGCGTAGTGAGTCAACTCGGCGTTGTTCTTGAGCTTCATCTTTTCCAGCAGGCGGCTGCGATACACGCTGACAGTCTTGACAGACAGGCACATTTCATCGGCCGCATCGGTAAGGCTTTTACCCGAGGCGATCAGGCATAGCGTCTGGTATTCCCTATCGGACAAGGCTTCGTGCGGCGGCCGGTCGTGGTCGGTGCCGAGGTTGTCCGCCATCGCCTCGGCCAGGCTTGTCGTAAGATATTTACGCCCCCTCGAGACCTGGTGAATGGCAGCCATCAACTCGCTCGGGGCGCTTTGCTTGGTGATATAGCCGGATGCACCCGCCTTTAGCGCCCGAATGGCATATAAACCTTCCTCATGCATGCTGAGCATGAGTACGCGAATCTCAGGATGCTCTTTCTTGATGTGCTTCAGGACTTCGATGCCATTCCTGTCCGGCAGCGATATATCCAGCACGACAACGTTCCAATCGCCCTCGCGTACTTGCCGCATGGCCTCCGAGCCGCAATCCGCTTCCCCGATAAGCATGACCTTGTCGCTCTCCAGCAGGATCTGCCTCAGACCCTGACGTACGATGGCATGGTCATCGACGATCAGTACATTCATGACTGCCGCGCCTTCGATAGCGGGATGACTGATTCCGCCACCGGGTTGCCGGGTCCCGGCACAAGCGGAATTGATAAAAGCACTGTTGTGCCTTGTTTCTGCCCCCCGCCGACGGTCAGTTTTCCGTCGAGAAGGCGGGCACGCTCGATCATGCCGCGAATGCCGAACGAATCAAGCTTCATGCGATCCGGCAGCATAATGCCGCAACCGTTATCGCGTACCTCCAGTTCCAGCTGCCCCTGAGCTGCATGCAGGTTTACCCAGACACATGAAGCATGCGCATGCTTGCTGATATTGGTGAGGGCTTCCTGAAAAATACGGAACACCGCAACCGCGATATCCGGCTCCAGGTCGATATCCTGTTCGGTGCACACCACCTCGCACGGGATGCCGAGCCGTTTGGCAAATTCGCCCGATTCCCACTCGATCGCCGCAACAATGCCGAAATCCATGATGCCGGGGCGCAGATCGCGGCAGATGCGCTGTATAGAATGCATCGTACGATCCACCATGTGGGAGACGGTACGGACTTTTGCCTGCAAGGCCGCACCTTCCTTCCTGCCGTCACCGCCGCCCTCCCCCGCATGTCGCGCCAGCCAGTCGAGATCGATCTTGATAGCCGTGAGATTGCCGCCGAGGTCATCATGAATTTCACGGGCGATGCGGATGCGCTCGTGTTCCCGCGCCGCCATGACGTGGGACGATACTTCCTTCAGGCGTTCGTGCGATTCCTTGAGCTCCGTCTCCCTGCGCCTGCTTTGGGTAACGTTGATGATGATGCCTTCCCAGATTACACCGACTCCCGGTTCCCGGCGCGGGCTGGCTCGCAGGCTGACCCATTTTGTATCGCGATACGACTCGATCCACAGGCGGCCTTCCCAGTTCCATGTTGTCAAGCTGGCGGCTGAGTGCGCCCTCGATTGGCGCAGGCTCTCGCGGTCCTCGCCCGGCAGTACCAGATCCAGCAGCAGCGCGGGGTTGGCTTGCAGCTCCCTGACGGCGATATCAAGCAGATTCACACACTGGTCGCTTACGAATGGCATGGAGTGATTGCCATCCTCATGCAGAACATATTGGAATACCATGCCGGGTGCGTTTGAGATGACAGCCGACGGATACGCTTCTCCCCTTCCTGTCCATGCCGATCCCTCTTGCCTTTCTCCCTGTACAACCGGACTGCCGATTTCCCCGGTGAAGTGCCTGGTGATATCGTTGGCAAGAATGACAAGCAAAGATTTGCCGGAACCTTGCCATAAGTGCAAACGCACGGCGACGGGAAAAATGGTGCCGTCCTTGCGCCTGAAGTATGTCTCGTATGTCTCGTCCTTCACCTCCCGCTTTTCGCCTGCGCGCAACGGAGACTGCATGAACCACAGGCTTTCCGCTGCGAAGCCCGGACCATCATCGCGCGGCATGAGCTCGCATAATTCAGCCATCGAATATTGCAAATCTCGCTGGGCCGCTACATTGGCGTATTCGCACTTGAGCGTATCGGCATCGAGCAGATACACTGCGGCGTCGAGATGGGAAAGCCGGGAAATGGGAGGACTCATGCTTGAATCAGGTTTTGAAACAGGGAGAATATTTAGCTGGATTATTCAAACGTTATGGGAGCTTATCACTATGCGCAAAGGAAAAAACGGAAGATATGCCGCCACAAACTTCGGTAGGATGGGTGAAGCGTAGCGCAACCCATCAATGTTGATAAAGGCTGTAGGCTTACAGCCTGTTCCCATGTAAAAAATACAATGGTTACTCCATTTTGATGGGTTGCGCTACGCTTCACCCATCCTACCCGATACAGCCTGTTCCCGTCTAAATACGATGGTTACTCCTGTCGCGGTGCAGATGACCGCATGCACCCAGGAAAGCACGCTTTATGATACTTTATCGAGGTCATCCAAGGCTTTGCCGATTGCGGCAGAATCGACAGGTCGAACCAGGCGGGCGATCTCCTTCCCGTGGCTCAAAAAGATCAGGGTCGGCCAGAGTTTCACTTTAAAGGAACGGCCAAGCGGGCGACCCTTGCCATCCTCGATCTTGATATGGCGTATGGACGGGCGGTTGGAGAAGGCCGAAGCAATCAGCGGTTGGGCGGCACGGCAGTATCCGCACCATGGAGCCCCAAACTCCATGAGAACGGGCTCTTCGAGCGAATCAATCTCGGCACGTGGTGGCTCAATGGCTGCATAGGCGTTGTTCATGCCCATATTATAGTCTGCTTCAGCCGCACAGACCGTCTGCCGCGCTGGATGATGCCCGGTGATCGCTACGACAATGGCGGCTCATTATCATGAATCGAATGCGCAGGCACCGGCATATCAATCGTGCCTGGTCCTCTGCCATTCTTGTGATTCTTGTAATTTGATATGAATTGTTTACCTTACATAAATTCTTCACACGATAATAACAATTTTATCACGCTCGGCATGCTAGATTACAACTGCGTAATGTCGCTGCCAATGCTTCAGATTTCAGCGTCATGTTTCTTAAGCGGACCCAAGAACCAGACATTAACGCCGACGATTCTAAAGTTCAAGCTGCAGCAAGTCCTCCGGCACAAATGGGGTCTTTCTCGGTGAACTAGGCCAGGCAGAAGGACGGTCCGGGATTTCCATCCACTACTATGGAGGTTCATATGGTTACCGAGACCCGTCACTTGCAACCACATTCGTTGGAAATCGCAGCAGGAAGGCGGCGGCGGCACCCGCCGCTACACGGTAGTGAATGTGGCGAGGGTTGCAAAGGCAGTGGTCATGCTCTTGCGCAAGAGCATCGTCATGGCGCGAAATTCAATTTGCTGCGCGCTGCTCGCTCCCGAGTCAAGCACCATTATCACTTGGGTCGCGCGAGCCCACCCGTCCTGTCCGTTCGCGCTATCGAATCTCGGCTCGAGATTTCGAGGGCTGACGGCCGTGTCGCTTTCCGGTTGCCCCAGGCGTTGCCAACGCGCGCTGACGATGCGCTTTCTATTTGTCCCTCCCCGCATAACCGCCCTGATGTCAATGAACTGCTGATCAAGGGCATCCATCGAGATGGTTCGACCTTTCGCCCTAGCGACTGGGCTGAGCGGTTGTGCGGCGTAGCAGCGATATTGCACTCGGACGCGATAGCGCCCTCTCGCGAGCATTTTGCCGCCCGCCCCCGTTTTGACTGTTCTCTCCTTGTTCGGCCCGCCATCATTCGCGGTGTCCTTTGCGTGATCGTCAACCTGGGCTTACGTGACATCGAGCCTTGCGTGTGGGATTTCGTCAGCGGTTTTGCGCGCGACAATGACCTCGTCACGCTGGATAGGCCCTCGAGTGGTCGAGAGGGCTGAATTGGCTATTAATGCCCAACCCTTCGAAAAGGTAAAATTAGCCCAATCGCAGACAATCAGCAGGAAACAGCCTGCGATTCGCCCTTGTCGTGACGACTACGTGATAATGGATAAAAACAGTCGCCATCAGCATTACTTCTATTGGTTACGATGGTCGTTCGCATTCAATTAAGCAGCGGTCTTGGTGGCACGCGTAGAATCGCCGCGCCCTGCCAGGAGCCCGGCCACCGAAATATCTTCATCAAGCTCGTCCCAAT
>JBDSOQ010000042.1:0-6880 GCA_039914755.1 Nitrosospira sp.
CATGAAGCGGTAGGCCGGGTCGTGGCGTTGGGCCAACATGCGAAAGGCTTACGGATGGGCCAGCGTGTGGGCGTGGGCTGGAATAGCAGTAGTTGCATGCATTGTCACCAGTGCATGACCGGCAACAACAATCTTTGTGCGGAAGCGGGCGCGACCATCATCGGGCACCATGGAGGCTTCGCGGAAAGAGTGCGTTCGCATTGGGCCTGGGCAATTCCTTTGCCTGATGCGCTCGATATTTCTTCCGCCGGTCCGCTGCTGTGCGGGGGAGTCACGGTATTTGCGCCACTGGTTATTTATGGCGTCAAGCCAACGGATCGAGTGGGCGTCGTGGGTATCGGGGGCCTCGGCCATATGGCCATACGATTTGCTAATGCCTGGGGTTGCGAAGTCACGGCGTTTACCTCGAATTCGTCGAAGGCTGACGAGCTACGGAAGCTGGGCACGCATCGCATAGTATCGAGCCGCGACGGCGCCGATATTTTCAAGGCGGCCAATACACTTGATTTTCTACTCGTCACCGTCAACATTCCGCTCGATTGGAGCGCGCTGCTAAAGACATTGAAGCCGAATGGCCGCATGCATGTCGTGGGCGCTGTGCTGGAACCGATGCCCATTCCGGCATTTGACCTGATCTTTGGCCAGAAAAGCGTTTCCGGATCGCCGACGGGCGCTCCCGCGATAATGTCATCCATGCTGGATTTTGCCGCGCGGCACGATATCGCGCCACAAGTTGAACACTTTCCGCTAAGTAAAGTGAACGATGCGATCGAGCATCTTGCGGCTGGCAAGGCGCGCTATCGCATTGTCCTGGATGCTGATTTTCACTGAGAAAAACGGGGGGACGAGATCTGTTTTGCGGGGCGTAAGGCCGATAGCTGATGCTGATGTAAATCGATGTAACGGCAAGAAGCGTTTGAAATGATCTTCTTGCAAGCCTTGTCAGGTGGCGGCAGGCCCCATCTTATCTTTCATGATGCACTCCGAATTCAATCGGATGGAGCGCACCGGGTGACTTCGAGCCGCTGTGCCCGGCGCCAATGCTGGTCTCATCTCGACCAGCAGCCTCGTGGTGGGCGTTGCGGCTACCTAAGCTGCTCACGAGCCGGTACTTTGGCCGGGCTGGTCGCCGGTGCTCTCTCCATGACCGCCGGCGAGTCTGGTAGGTCAATTCGCCGGCCGACACCGAATGTGCCGATCTCGCTTGCGAGCGAGTCCCTGACCCGGAGCGCGAGCGGGCCGAATTGGCCAGCATCCACGAAGCTTGCGGGCTGGCTGTCAATCTCGCCGACCAGGGGGCTGGTCAGTTGATGGCTCATAATGCTCCTGACATCCACGCCCGGGATGAACTCGGATTTCGGGGACGGCCCGAGCCGAGCCTCTTCAAGCCACTCTGGCTTCCACGTTGGCATTTTCAGCAGGTGCGTTTCACCGATAGAATTCGTTGAATTCCCTATATGGGATACCGCACAGACGTCGGTTTTCCCTGATGATATTTCCTTCGCCTGGGACATTTCCTAAAATTAACGGCGAATGCATAGGAGAACCATCATGGAACCCGCAAAAAATGTAATTGAGGCCGCAAAAAAATACTTTGCAAACCTTTTTGGAAAGCGTGTGCATACAATCGCACATACGGCGTCCGATACTCACCCTGACCATAAACAACCTATCTAGTTCTCATCCAGAAACACCCGGAAACTTTGTAGATCAGAGTCGCAACGGCCTGTTCTCGGGATCGATTTGCAACATATAGAGCCGACATCACCCGGTTTTTCATATTGCTGCCCAATTGATGGCAGTTCTTCCTATTTTCGGCAAACCCTTTCCTTCCCCCCGCGATCCTGCACTGGGTGGCGCAATGCTTCGTTCGCACTTTGTCCCGGCTAAGCCGTCTGTCGTACCTGGCGCGCGTAGCGCCCTACGTTATAAGCAAAGACACTGGACAGGACGTAAGCCTTAAAACCCTCCAGTCCGCGCCATAAGCACCGGCCCAAACCAAAGGCCCGTTTCAGGGTGGAGATGTTGCCTTCGATCCCGGCGCGGAAACGCTTAAGCGTCTTATACAGCCAGTCGCTGTTGGTCATGTCCTCCACCGTCATGCCCCGCTTTCTTGGCAAACCCACCGCCTTGACGCCGCTTTCGCGAACTTCCTTCACGCCGGCCAGACTGGCATAACCCGCATCTGCCGCAACCTGCCTGGGCAACCGCCCATAGATGTCCTTGATTCGGTCAACCATCGGCTTGAGCCGGGTGCTGTCGGCGGGATTGCCGTCTTCAACCACCACATCCAGGACAAAACCCGCACGGCCCGTGGTGAGATTGAGTTTGTGTCCGTATTGCGTTTCCCGACGGTCCTTGACAATAATGGCGCTGTGTTCTTCGAACAGGCTGACGATCTTGTCTTGTGCGGGCACCTTCTCGCTTCTCATGACCCGCCGTTCGGTCTGGCCGATGACTTTTACTGTCAGGCCAAGCACCCGCTCGGCCTCGGCCTTCCATTTTCCGTCATGGAGATGTCTTATCTCCCGAAACCGTTTGACGCTGTCTTTCACAACTTTGAGCAATTTGCGGTAACCGTCCCGGCGCTTGTCTTCTCCCCTGGCGCAGCGAATTTCATTGACCCTTTTCTTCACCACCCGGCTGTGGTTGCTCCAGTTTATGATTGCCCCTTCTTCACGCCTGTTTTGCGCCAAGCGGTTGAGTAACCGCATTGCGTCAGCCAGCAAGGTGGCGTCGCTTGGCGCATGGATATGCGTCTGGGTGACGGTACTGTCGATGCGTGTACGGTGCAGACTTTCATGTTTGCCCGCCACCATGGCAATTCCGAAGCGTTGGTTGATCCGCTCCCAGGTCTCCCAGCGTATCCGACTGATGGTCTCTTGCAGGGTGGAATCGCTGAATCCACGATACTTCCCCAGCCTGGCAAATCCATAGGCGCTATCCGAGTCCATGAGGTGATATTCCAGTTCTTCGTATGTCCACTGCCAGTATTGTTTAAGTATCGCGCATCGGAGCACGCTCTCTACGCTCATGCCGCGCCGTCCGGTGTCTTTAATCCTGTCTTTGCGCAAGTCCGCTTCCACCCAGTCCAGTATCTCGGCATGTCCGTCCAGCCACTCGGAGATGCGCTTCAATTCCTGTGCCAGTTCATGTGCCGCAAAAATCTCGTATATACTCGCTTGCATGACGCTTTTGACGCGCATTTATTACTCCCGGAGATTTGAGTTGCGTTTGTTTTCAATGGCTTGAATCAAACTATACTCCCTTTTTCCGGGACCCTCACCCTCTTTATCCTGCTTTATCCCTTCGCAACAATGAGTTGCGTTTCCGGATGAGAACTATCTATCTCTTCGTCGCCACTACCGACCAACCTAATGAAAAAGCCGAGGAGTTGATATTAGGTGAAGATGGCATGCCGGTTAAACTGGGCCATTTGAGAAAGCATGTATTCCTGGCCGCCAGCCATACCGTTTCACCAGGGATCATGGAAGCTGTCAAGGTCAAAATCGATCCATCCGTCAATCATTTGCGCCTGGGAGAGTGTGACAAATTCAGCGAAACCATCACTGTAACCATCCCAAAATCCTCGGCGGTTGCTCCGGCGGATATCTACTTCCTGGCGGATAATACAGGGAGCATGACCCCGGCCATTACCAATGTTCAGAGCGGCGCAAGTGCCATGTTGACCGCGTTGCAGGGATTGGGATCGGGGCTGCAGTTTGGCGTCGGCAGTTATCAGGATTTCGGTGATCCCAATGTATTCAGGAATCTTCAGCCGATCACCACCAATACGGGCGCTGTACAAGCTGCCATTAACGTATGGTCCGCGTCTGGTGGCGACGATTTTCCAGAAGCGCAGCTATTTGCGCTTGACCAAATCGCCCAGCCACCCTCCGGGTCCATTGGCTGGCGCCCTAATGTCCAGCACATCATCGTATGGTTTGGCGATGCACCCGGTCACGATCCCATTTGCAACGCAATGACCGCACTTGGGTACGACATCACTGAAGCTTCCGTAACGGCAAAACTCTTAGCCAATAATATTGCCGTCTTGGCGCTTAGTCTAAACGATGGACCGCCAAACCCGCCCCTTGGACTCGACGATAATCCGATAACGGGAGCGACCAATCCGGCCTATGCGGTGTGCGGCGCTCCTGGCGGAACGGCCGGGCAGGGCACCCGGATCGCAACCAAGACAGCCGGCATCATAGTTACCAGCGTCGACCCCACGACTATCGTCAGCACCATCATTGCCAAATTGCAGGCATTGCTGCTGATTAATAACGTTCATCTGCAACCCGTGGGTGCCATTACTCCTTTCGTAACCTCCATTACGCCGGCCAGCTATGGTCCGCTCCACGCTGACCAGGATAATGTCCTGCCGTTCACAATCACATTTAGCGGCGACGTAGTGGATTGCTCTACGCGCGACAAGGTATTCACGGGCGCCATCGATGTCGTTGTGGATGGCAACGTAGTGGCCGCCAAGCCGACCGACATCACCGTACCGGCCTGCAAGTACAGCTATGCGGTCAAGTTCGTCTGCGGCACGCAAAATGCTTGTGATTGCAGCTGCGGACCGGTATTGCCGGGTACCTACGCGACTGAGATCAACATTTTCAATCCCAAGTGCAAAGAAGCGCAGATCACGAAAAGCGTGGTTCCACTTGTCTTTGCAGGAGTGACCACAGGTCGTGAACCCGTCGTCGCGAAAGCTCATGCGATCGACAAGATTGTCCTGCCTGCGGGCGCTGCAACAATGGACGATTGCTGCCGTATTGCTGAGTTGCTTTACGGCGGAGTACCTAGCTCACCCATGCCTCTCACTGTCGGCTTCCTTGAGATTATCAGTGATCAGGAGCTGCACGTAACAGCCGTCTATACAGCCTCTGATCTAAAGGGTAACGGACTCAGTCTCGAAGTAAAGACCGTGCCCCACAGATTGATTTAGATATAAAACGGGATTCCACGCATCTCAAGGGTGGTGATTGAACCGATGGTCGGGCGACATTTGACGTTTCCCGACCATTCCCGTGCTATGGATGCCGTTACACCCGGTGTTGCACTTCAAACTTGATAAAGCCATGGTTGCATCAAGGACAGTAATCCCCACAGTTCTAATCCTGTTAGCGATGTTCCTTGCCAGCGTTGAAGTCAAGGCCATGCCCAGCTTCGCCCGTCAGACCGGCATGCCCTGCATCGCCTGTCATTTACAGGCCTTTGGCCCCAACCTTACGCCTTTTGGCAGAAATTTCAAACTGACGGGCTACACAATGTCTTCCGGTAATAATACGAAACTGATTCCGCTCGCCGCCATGGTTCAAGGGTCGTTCACACATACCCAGAGAGGCCAGCCGGACGGCGCAGCAGATCACTTCGGTTCCAATAACAATGCCGCCATGGACCAGGCTTCCATTTTTTACGCCGGTCGTGTCACATCCAAGGTGGGCGCTTTCGTGCAAACGACTTTTGATGGCGTGGAAGGAAAAAATCTGATTCTCGATAACACCGACATCCGTTTTGCGGATCAAGCAAGCCCGGGAAGCCAGCAATTTTTTTATGGCATATCAGCGAATAACTCCCCTACTGTTTCAGATCTTTGGAACACTACGCCCGCATGGAGTTTACCGGCAACGTCGTCAGCCTTGGCACCGACCCCGGCCGCCGGAACATTGATCGAGTCGCTGGCCGGTCAAGTCGGTGGCGTAACCGCCTATATGATGTGGAATGACCTTCTATACGTTGAAAGCGGTGGCTATGCCAGCCTGCCCAAAAATGTGCAGCAGACGGTGAACACGTTCGACCCCGAGCAAAATAAAATCGACGGCGGCGCGCCTTACTGGCGTGTCGCGCTACAGCACAATCATCAGGGGCACTACGGCGCAATTGGCTCTTTTGGCATGAGAGCAGATGTAAATCCGCAGCGAATGCAAGGAGCCGGCACCGACCAGTATACTGATTTTGGGTTTGATGCCACCTATCAGTATCTGGCGAATCTCAGGCATATCTTCGAACTCACTGCCACTTACATTCGAGAGAACCGGAACATGAATGCCAGCATGGCGTTAGGACTGGCGGAAAAAAAGCACAGCAGCCTTGATACGGTCCGCGTCAGAGCCGCGTATACATACCAGCAAACCTATAGCCTGAGCTTGCATTATGGCCAAACTTCGGGAACAGCGGATAATGTCATATATTTCTCTACTGACCCCATCAGCGGCAGCCGGTCGGGCAAGCCGAATAATCAAGCATTCACCGCCGAGCTGAGCTACGTTCCTTTTGGCAAAACTGCCTCAACCTTAAGTACATTAGCGAACGTGAGACTTGCAGCGCAATACGTCCACTATTTTCAGTTCAATGGGGGTATTCGTAATTACGACGGCTCGAGTCGTAATGCAGCTGGCAACGATACGCTGTTCCTGAGCGGTTGGCTGGCATTCTAAGTTAAATCACCTCCGGCTTTGCCGGAGGTGATTTAACTTGAAACGGCTGCAAATTCCAACCCTCATCGTATGGGGCAGGGGCGATATCTTCTTCAATGTGAATGGGTCACAATGGCTTGCTGACACGATCCCTGGCGTCACCCGCCAGGTTGAACCTGGCGGCGCACACATGCTCTTCCCCGAAGTGCAGCCACAAGAACCCAGTGACACCCAGTGACAAACCGCGAGCGCCTTGGAAGAGGAATTATCCTAAATCCGGTAGTTGGACGGGGTGAATTGCACGGTTTTTGGGGTGCAGGGCAAGGCGCAACGACGCGGAATGCGACCGCGCAGGGTGGAGCAGTGCCTTCCGCAGGAAGGTGCGACCTCGAAGCGGGATGCGGGCGCCCCCTTGTGTGTGGAACGCGATCGCGGCATCCCCTGCGCTGCCCGAT
>JBDSOQ010000184.1:0-7622 GCA_039914755.1 Nitrosospira sp.
GTACTGCTCGCCAACAAGGAAACCATGGTCATGGTGGGGCGGATTTTTATGGATGTGGTCAAAGAGAATAACGCCACTCTACTGCCGATCGACAGCGAACATAATGCGATTTTCCAATCGCTACCGCAGCATTTCAATGGTGATTTAGGTGCAATCGGGGTACGCCGCATTTTATTGACCGCATCCGGCGGTCCGTTTCGGCATTCTCCGCTGAGCTCGCTGGAGCAGGTAACGCCGGGGCAGGCATGCGCTCATCCCAATTGGGTAATGGGGCGGAAGATTTCGGTCGACTCCGCTACCATGATGAACAAGGGGCTGGAAGTTATCGAGGCGCATTGGCTGTTTGAAGCCTCGCCGGACCAGATACAGGTAGTGATTCATCCGCAAAGCATCATCCATTCCATGGTCGAATATATAGATGGTTCAGTATTGGCACAGCTTGGTAATCCGGACATGCGTACGCCGATTGCACATGCCCTGGGTTTTCCGGACCGGATTGAAACGGGTGTGACACCCCTGGATATGTTCAAAGTCGGCCGGCTGGATTTCGAAGCGCCGGATTTCAGACGCTTTCCCTGTTTGAGGCTGGCATACCAGGCGCTGGCAACCGGAGGCAGCGCACCAGCGATACTCAACGCAGCGAACGAAGTAGCGGTAGAGTCTTTTCTGGCATGTAAAATGCCTTTTACCGCGATCCCGGCCATGATTGAAGACGTCATGCAGACTATTGGCCGGCAGGATATCGCCACCCTTGATGATGTACTGGATGCGGATGGCATAGCGCGTGAAGCTGCACATGAGTGGCTGACGTGCCTGGCATAAAGTATCGGCGTTTCCCCCGTTGTGCCTGACGCCAATCTGATCATTTCTCACCGATCACGCTGCCATCCTGCTTTGCGGAAGACAGCAAGCTATTTCTTCCGGATATTTGAAGCTCCCTTGGGCCGCGTTCGTTGCCGGCATGCCGCATGACATTCATTTTTACCATCGTTGCTTTCGTTGTCGCCTTAGGGCTGCTGATCGTATTTCATGAATTTGGCCATTTTCTGGTGGCACGCTGGTGTGGAATAAAGGTGCTGCGTTTTTCGATCGGCTTTGGTCAGCCTTTATTACGGAAGCGCTGGGGAAAAGACCAAACCGAGTGGGTAATAGCTGCCTTTCCTCTCGGCGGTTACGTGAAGATGCTCGATGAAAGCGAGGGCGCCGTTCCACCCGGGGAACTGACGCGAACCTTCAACCGCAAGCCTGTGGCACAGCGGCTAGCGGTTGTGGCGGCAGGGCCTGTCGCCAACTTTCTTCTGGCTATCGTACTTTACTGGCTTCTGTTCGTGCTCGGCGTCAGCGCTATGAAACCCGTTCTGGGGCCCGTGATGCCAGCAACGCCAGCGGCGGTTGCAGGTTTCGAGAAGGGTGACACTATCGTGAAAATCGAAGCTGAACCCGTCGCCACCTGGCAGGATGCTCGCTGGCTATTGCTGTCGAGTGCAGTGGAAAGGTCACCCGCCGTGACCGTGGAGATACTTGATACACACGGACAACTTGTCTCGCGGCAAATAGACTTCAGCGGTATTCATGCCGACGATCTGGACGGTGATTTTCTGAAGAAAGTCGGCTTGAGCAGCTATCAGCCCGCGGTGAAACCCATCATTTCGCAGGTGACGCCGGATAGCGCAGGTAGTCGTGCCGGCTTGCAGGCGGGCGATGAGATTCTGGCAATAGACGGTAAGCGGATTACGCTTTGGGAAGACCTGGTGCAAAAGATACGGGCCAGTCCGGGAATTCCGCTAATGCTGGATATTCACCGTAACGGCACAACGCTGAGTATAGAAGTCGTTCCCGATACGACCACCGACAGCGGAGAGAAAATCGGCAAAATAGGTATCGGACCCCGGATCGACCATGACGAACTGAATAAGCTGCTTATAGAAGTCAGTTATCCGGTGGGCACAGCCATGGTCAAGGCCATAAGCAAAACCTGGGAAACGTCGATATTTACTTTGCATATGCTGTGGAAAATGGTCGTGGGTGAAGTATCCTGGAAGAATGTGAGCGGCCCCATCACAATCGCCGACTACGCAGGCAAGTCGGCGCAGATGGGCCTGTCATCCTATTTGAGCTTTGTCGCGCTCATCAGCATCAGTCTTGGTGTGTTGAACCTGCTACCTATTCCCGTACTGGACGGGGGGCATTTAATGTATTATGTGATCGAAATCGTCAAAGGCAGCCCTGTTTCTGCGAAAGCCATCGAAATGGGTCAGCAGGTCGGGATGATACTGTTATTTGCCCTGATGGCTTTTGCCATATACAACGATATCAGTCGGCTTATCCCCAGTTAAAGTATGAAAGTCAGGTATCTCGTCGCGCTCGTTTCTGCCTTCTGCGCTTCGGTTTCATGGGCGCGCGAGCCATTCGTAGTGAGAGACATACGGGTGGAAGGCATACAGAGAACCGAGGCGGGGACAGTGTTCAGCTATCTTCCCGTGAAGGTGGGAGATACGCTTGACGATGAAAAGGCCGCGGCTGCCATCAAGGTGCTCTATGCCACCGGTTTTTTCAAGGATGTACGGCTCGAATCTGAAAATGGCATTTTGATAGTAGTGGTTGAGGAGCGTCCCGCTATTGCACAGATCAGCATTATCGGCGCGAAGGAATTCGAGAAAGATAAACTGAAAGAAGGGCTGAAACAGGCTGGGTTGGCGGAATCGCGGATATTCGATCGCTCAGTGCTGGAAAGAGCCGAACACGAACTCAAGCAGCAGTACATCAGCCGTGGTAAATACGGGGTAAAAATTACCACTACCACAACGCCGCTTGAACGTAACCGCATCGGAATCAATTTCCATGTGGATGAAGGCAAGACCGCCAAAATTCGCAAGATCAATATCGTCGGGAACCGGGCTTTCAAGGAAAAAGAGTTGCTGAGCGCGCTCGTGTTGAGGACCCCTGGTCTGCTTACCTGGTTCAACAAGGAGGATCAGTATTCAAAACAGAAGCTCTCCGCCGATCTTGAGTCGCTACGATCCTATTATCTCAATCGCGGTTACCTCGAGTTCAGCATTGAATCCACCCAGGTTTCCATCACTGCAGACATGCAGGACATTTATATTACGGTAAATATCGTTGAGGGTCCCCAATATAAGGTTTCCGAGATAAAGCTCGCCGGCGAACTGCTGGTACCGGAAGAAGAATTGCGCAAGCTTATAAAGATTGAAGAGGGTGCGGTTTTTTCACGCGAGCGGTTGACTGAATCCATCAAGCTCATTACCGACCGGCTTGGCGACGATGGCTACGCATTTGCAAATATCAATGCATCGCCTCAACTGGATAAGGAAACGCAACAGGTCGCATTTACTTTTTTTATAGATCCGGGGCGGAGGGTGTACGTAAGACGTATCAACATAACGGGCAACAACCGCACCCGTGATGAAGTGATACGCCGGGAAATGCGCCAATTCGAAGGAGGGTGGTATTCGACCAGCAAGATAAATCAGTCCAAGACACGTATAGACCGCCTGAATTTTTTCAATGCCGTTAACCTCGAGACCCCGGCGGTTTCGGGCGCTACCGATCAGATTGACGTGCACGTCGAGGTTAAGGAAAAGCCCACTGGCGCGGTAATGTTTGGAGCGGGTTATTCCAACATGGAGGGACTGATACTGAGCGGTTCCATTGCCCAGGACAACATTTTCGGTACAGGTAAATTTGTCAATCTCATGATCAATACCGGTCGTGTCAACAAGACCTATTCGTTATCTTATACCGATCCTTATTTCACCCGCGACGGCATTAACGCCGGGTTCGATCTTTATAAGCGAGTTCTGAATACAAGTTCGCTATCGTCTGTGATGAACTTCAATACCGATACCACCGGTGCGGGAGTACGCTTTGGCGTGCCGATCAACGAAAACGACAGAGTTATAGGTGGACTGGGGATCGAGAATACAGTGATCGATCTAGGCGCCAACAGTCCCCAGCGTAACATCAATTTTGTGGAAAAATTCGGGCGAAGCACCATCAATATACCGCTAACGCTCAGCTGGCGGCGCGATGGCCGCAATAGCGCCATCTGGACGACCGAAGGCACCACACAGCGGGTATTTGCGGAAGCAGGTTTGCCGGGAGGCGATCTGACCTATTATAAAGTGAGTTATGACCTCAGTTGGTATTATCCTATTACGCAACTCTTCACTCTTATGTTGAAGGGCGAATTCGGATACGGTGGTGGATACAACGGCAAGGATCTTCCCTTTTTCAAGAATTTTTTTGCTGGTGGCAATACCTCGGTTCGAGGCTATAACATCAGCTCGTTGGGTCCACGTGACGCGACCAATAGAGCCCTTGGCGGCAATAAGCGCGGTGTAGGCAGCGTGGAAGTACTGTTCCCGATGCCCGGCATGAGAAACGATCGAACAGTGCGCCTGAGCGTATTTCTTGATGGCGGCACGGTCTGGGGTCCCGATGGAGAAAGGCCGCAGCAGGAAGGCTTGCGTTATTCCGCGGGAGTCGCGGTAATGTGGATTTCACCGATGGGGCCACTTAAAGTCAGCGCCGCACAACCGTTGAATGATAAACCGGGCGATAGTTTACAGCGGTTTCAGTTTCAATTTGGGCAGCAGTTCTAAATTAAATGAACAATCCGGAGATAAAATTGAAACAAAAGGTTCTAGGGCTAAGAACTTTAACGGCGGCAGCATGCGTGATCCTCGCGTCTGCCTGGGGATCGGCGGGTGCAATTGCGGATGAGATCAAGATCGGCGTTGTCGATACCGAGCGAATTCTAGCCGAATCAGCGCCTGCGGTAAGAGCATTGAAAAAAATAGAGAAGGAATTCTTGCCGCGCGACCAGGAAATCAAGAAGTTGGCTTTACAAGCCAAGGCGCTGCAGGATCTTCTTGAAAATGAGGGAAAAACGATGCCGGAAGCGGACCGGCGCAGCAAGGAGCGCGAACTAGCCACCCTTAACCGCGAACTTCAGCGCGCTCAACGGCAGATGCGCGAAGACTTGAGCCTGCGCCAGAACGATGAAGTCGCCACACTTCAGTTAACCGCCAGCAAAGCCATTCAAATAATCGCGGAGGCAGAAAAGTACGACTTGATATTGCCCTTGCGCGATCTCGTCTACCGCAGTCCACGTGTCGACATTACCGAGAAGGTGATCAAGGCCTTGGCGGACAAGTAGCAGCCCAACAGTTTCCCTGCGAAAATACGCGGGATCGGCATTGCTTATCCAGACTGTCATCATTACGGACCCAGGAAATATTATCACCTATGGATATTCAGGAAATTCTAAAGTATCTCCCCCATCGCTATCCTTTTTTACTCGTTGACCGCGTTTTAACCTGCGATCCGGGGAAGAGCATCACCGCGCTCAAGAATGTGACCATTAACGAGCCGTTCTTCGGTGGTCATTTTCCTCACTACCCGGTTATGCCAGGCGTTCTCATCGTCGAGGCACTGGCACAAACGGCTGCTATTCTGACGCTCAAGACCGCGAATCTGGAAACCGACGAGAATTCGGTTTACTATTTTGTCGGCATAGATGGTGCTCGTTTCAAGAAGCCCGTAGTGCCGGGTGACCAACTGATACTCAAGGCCACGATTTTGCGCGAGCGGATTGGAATCTGGAAATACGCTGTCCAGGCGGAAGTGGAAGGCCGGACTGTTGCCGTGGCCGAATTGATGTGTACAATGCGCCGCAAGGAATAATCCTAAATCCGGTAGTTGGACGGGGTGAAGTGTATGGTTTTTGTGGTGCAGGGCAAGGCGCAACGACGCGGAATACGACCGCGTAGGGCGGAGCAGTGCCTTCCGCAGGAAGGTGCGACCCCGAAGCGGGATGCTGGCGCCCCCTTGCGTGTGGAACGCGATCGCGGCATCCCCTGCGCTGCCCGATCCCCGCTGCGCGGGGTCCCTCGGGCGACGCTTCGGGGGCGCCGTTCCATTCCAAGAAGTTGCAACGCAGCCATGTGCCCCAAAAACCATACACTTCACCCCGTAGCGCCCTCACCAGGAAGGTGAGCGCCAAATAATATGAAATATTGTTATTAATCACGACACTGATCTATTAAATGAGCGGTCAACTACCGGATTTAGGATAATGGTGCCGAAAATATTTTGGCCAGGCAGCTGCGAGCATTGAGAAAGGGAAGCTGCAAGAAGTGACGGCAAGCGAATCTAGCTGGGTTTGTGGCGTGGATGAGTCCGGCAGGGGACCGCTGGCAGGACCGGTATTCGCCGCCTGCGTCATACTCGATCCAGACTATTGCATTGAGGGTCTGGCGGATTCAAAAACGCTAAGCGAAGCCAAGCGCAACAGTTTGACTGCTGCCATTAAAGCGCATTCCATCGCCTGGGCTATCGGTTTCGCATCGGTTGAGGAAATCGATCGAATCAATATTCTTCAGGCAAGTTTGCTGGCCATGAAACGTGCTGTAGAGAGTCTGTCTCTGGTTCCTTCCAGGGCATTGGTGGATGGGAACCAGAAACCTCGCCTGCGATGTCCCGTAACCACTATCGTCAGAGGCGATAGCCTGGTACCCGAGATCTCCGCCGCTTCCATTCTGGCAAAGACGGCACGTGACGCGGAGATGGTGGCGTTACACCAGCGCTTCCCACGCTATGGCTTTGACCAGCATAAAGGGTATTCCACAGAACGACACATCGCGGCGCTAAGAACTCATGGGATATCGGTAGTGCACCGACGCAGCTTTGCGCCAGTCAGAGAATTGATTGGAACTTGTAAAAACTGACGAACCTACGGATAAGGCCCGTTGACGTTGAGTACATACAGATTTCCGTGAGACAGAACTTTATTCATTTCATGATTACTAATGCAATTATGGTTACTCTCGATAAGCCACATTGATAGCATATGCGCATACTTGGGAGCGAGCGGCTTTCTTGAGAATTACGCAAGAAATATTGCCGCTCATTTTTATTGCAACAATTAACCTACATTAACTTATAGCCTTGATAATATGAGAATCGAAAAAGACAGCGTGGTGTCACTCAACTATAAATTATCTGATTTGACCGGCAAGATCATGGAAGAGCCCGATGCGCCAATCAGCTACCTGCATGGAGGCTACGATGGAATCTTCCCAATGGTGGAAGAAGAATTGCATCGCAAGGAAGTGGGCTATAGTTGCTCAGTTTTGATGGAGCCGGAAAATACTTTTGGTGAATACGATAGCGACTTGGTGCGAGTCGAGCCTCGCGATCTTTTTCCGGACAACATAACGGTCGGAATGCAGTTTGAAGGAGGCGAAGAAGGCTCCGACGATGCCTTTATCTATACCGTAACCGACATTGCCGAAGACAAGGTGGTAGTAGACGGCAATCATCCATTCGCGGGCGTGACGCTACGTTTCGATTGTACGGTTACCGCAGTACGGCCGGCCACCGCAGAGGAACTGGCTCACGGCCACGTCCACGGTGCTCATGGGCACGAACACTGAACAGCGAACACTGAACAGAAGTCCGCGAACCCGCAGTAACTAGTGTCATGTCACGTTTCAAATGTCGGATATAGCCGATTGAGTTTGACCCGTGCGTTCTCTGCCGTGAATTGCCAGTTCACCTTGGCGTGAATCTGGTCGCGGTGCGCTTGCCAAGCGGCGACT
>JBDSOQ010000053.1:0-3361 GCA_039914755.1 Nitrosospira sp.
TGGTCGAACGGTATATCACCGAAGGTCAGCCGGTGGGTTCTCGCTCGCTCTCCAAGTTTTCCGGTCTTGATCTGAGCCCCGCCACAATTCGAAATGTGATGGCGGACCTTGAAGAAATGGGTTTTGTCGCCAGTCCCCATACTTCCGCTGGCCGCATACCGACTCACCAGGGCTATCGTTTTTTTGTGGATACGCTGCTGGTGGTAAAGCCTCTGGAAGTCATTGAAATCCACCAGCTTCAAGACCAGCTTCATCCGGACAATCCTTCACGATTGATTAACGCGGCCTCGCAATTGCTGGCGGAATTGACACGCTTCGCCGGCGTGGTGGTGGCTCCCAAGCGGAGTACCGCCATATTCCGCTATATCGAATTCATGACCTTGTCGGAAAGACGCATTCTGCTCATTATCGTAACGCAGGAAGGGGATGTTCAGAACCGCGTGCTTTTTACGGACCGAACCTACAGCCAGACCGAATTGACGGAAGCGGCCAATTTCATTAATCAGAATTATGTGGGTTGCGCCATTGATGAAATTCGCACTCGCCTCCAGAGCGAACTGAAACAATTGCGCCATGATACGACCCAACTCATGACTGCCGCTATTGAAGCGGGAGGGGCAGCAATCAGGGAGAACAGCGAAAGCGTGGTCGTGGCAGGCGAACACAAGCTGCTTGATGTGCATGATTTGTCGAGTAATACAACCAGCCTGAAGAAGCTGTTTGATCTCTTCGAGCGGAAAACCGCGTTGTTGCAGTTGCTGGAATTCAGCCGCAAGGCGGAAGGTGTGCAGATCTTTATTGGCGGGGAGTCCGGTGGCGTGACTTTGGATGAGTTCAGCATGGTTACCGCACCTTATGAAGTGGACGGAAAAATCGTCGGCACCGTCGCCGTGATTGGACCCACGCGGATGGCTTATGAACGAGTCATTCCGATTGTGGATGTGACTGCCAGGCTGCTTTCCAGCGCGCTATCGCAACATTAGCCACTTTACCCCCATTGGGTGAAGCGCCACGATCATTCCTGAACGCGCGTGAGTCGTTCAACGGTTCCTGCACGGTCAATTTGCTTCTCAGCGCACTATTCCTGTTTCCGCGAAAGGGATGGGCCGCCAGTACGCTGCAATACGCTGTGGTCACTGCGGTGCCCGCAGTAGAGCCGAAGAAGATGTCAACAAAGCGGTTTTGTTTTTGATGAGAATTGGAATATCTTGATAGCGCCCGAACCTGCCCACCAGCACGGCACGCCGAGCCAGACAGGCATTTTACTAGTCAATCTCGGTACGCCTGAAGCGCCCACCGCACAAGCCCTGCGGCCTTATCTCAAGCAGTTCCTGAGCAGTCCACGCGTAGTGGAATTTCCGCGATGGGCATGGTGGCCAATCCTGAACGGCTTCATACTGAACACGCGTCCGAAAAAATCGGCAGAAAAATATGCGCTGATATGGATGGCGGAAGGTTCGCCACTGAAAGTACACACCGCTCGACAGACCGGCCTGCTGCGCGATGTGCTGACCAAACGCGCCGAACCGGCACCGATAGTGGAATATGCAATGAGTATTGGCAGCCCCTCCATCGCAGAGGTGCTGCGGGGGATGAGGCAGAATGGCTGCGAACGTATTCTGGTGCTGCCGCTCTACCCCCAGTATGCCGCAAGCAGCACAGCCTCTGCGTTCGATGAGGTATTTGCCCAACTGGGGAAGATGCGCAACACCCCCGCGCTGCGCACGGTGAAACATTATCATGATCATCCCGGCTATATTGCCGCTCTGGCACAGAATATACGCGATTACTGGGCTGAAAACGGCCGCCCCGACAAGCTGGTAATGAGCTTTCACGGGGTACCGCGCTCAACGCTGGATAAAGGTGACCCCTACCATTGCGAGTGCCAGAAAACCGGGCGATTGCTGGCGGAGGCGCTGGAATTGCATGCAGACGCGTACCAGGTCTGTTTTCAATCCCGCTTTGGCCGGGCTGAATGGCTCAGACCCTACACCGCGACTACGCTGGAGCAACTCGGTAAGCAAAATACCGGGCGCGTGGATGTCGTCTGTCCCGGTTTTGTTTCCGATTGCCTCGAGACACTGGAAGAAATCGCCATAGAGGGGAAGGCCATTTTCATCCAGGCTGGCGGCCATGAATATCGCTATATTCCCTGCCTGAATGAACGTGATGACTGGATAGGCGCATTAGCCGACATTGCTCTCGCTAATCTGCAGGGTTGGCTGGGGCTGGAGAATACAAAAGAAGAAAACGCGGAAGAGAAGCGGGCTCAGTCGCGGCAGCGGGCGCTCGAACTGGGGGCGAGTGATTAAAGAAGCTTTCATGCGCCACAATGCGCTTCGCTTGTCGGCGACTGCATCTCTACCTTAGCTTAAATTAAATTACCACCGGCAAAGCCGGTGGTTTATTGGGTGAACCCCTCAAAGGGGTCTCAAAACCGTGAGCCGCTTCGCGGCGGAGTGAGGCTACAGCTCCAAAGTAATCTCTCTTACAAATAATTACTTCGATCATATGGCCTCTCCAATTCCATACACCGATTCAAAACCATCCCCGACCGACGCAAAGGTCAAACCTTTCGGAGTCCCCCGGCAAAGCCGGGGGTTTACCTTACTTAATTAAGCTTGAATCCGCCGGTTAGCAGCTTATTTTTCAGCTCACTTGCCTGCCAAACGCAGAACCCACAAACCCAAAAAAGGATTTTTGGTGCCCCTGAATCTCACCTTTTTGGCGAGTTCGCTACAACTGCCGGCTTCCAGTTAAACTGGGTTACTCCAGTCGCTTGACCGGCGTTTCTGATGCCCCCCGATTTCCAAGCCAATTACGCACGAATTGAACAATGCCTGGAAGAACAGAAATAATGATGATGCCGAATATGAAAAAGGTCAGGTTGTTTTTCACTATGGGCACGTTGCCGAAGTAAAACCCGCCGAATACGAAAAAACTGATCCAGAAGACGCTGCCGAATGCGCTGTAAGCCATGAAACGCGGGTAAATCATGTGCCCGATACCGGCCACGAAAGGTGCAAAAGTGCGAACGATCGGTAGAAAACGCGCAAAAATGATGGTTTTGCCGCCATGCTTCATATAGAACTGGTTGGTTTTTTCCAGATGAGCGCGATTCAATAAGCGCGAGTCTGCTCGGGAAAATATCCGGGGGCCGAAATAACGCCCTATCCAGTAATTGGTATTGTCGCCGCAAAATGCAGCAAGAATGAGAAGCGCGGCCAGCCATTGAACGTCCATTGCACCGGTTCCGGCAATCGCACCCGCCACGAACAGCAGCGAATCACCCGGCAGGAAAGGCGTCACGACCAGTCCTGTCTCACAGAAAATGATCAGGAACAGAATAAGATAAATCCAG
>JBDSOQ010000133.1:0-3247 GCA_039914755.1 Nitrosospira sp.
GCTCAATGATTACCATCCTTGGGCAGATAAGCACGCTGGATAGAGGTCGATGGCCGGTGCAGCGTGGCTTTAACCGGCTCATCCTGCAGCGCTTCCGCGAACGGGGCATCCAGTTTGCCAATCCCCAGAAAAGGCAGGTGATGGCGCAATTGTCTGGATCTTCTCCAACGCATCCTCCGGAAGCCGAGGCAGGGGCTGGCGCTGCCGTTATTGCAGCACACCAGGATGGAGAGTCCAAAAGCTAGCAGCCTGTCGGACTTGAAGAATCACAGCGAAAAAGTGACTGGGCGAGGGCAGATTTTGGGGATTTTGAAGGTCAATAGTTATTCTATTGGCCGAAGAAGCGGCGAAATATGAACCGCCCAGACGCTTTTGCAGCCGATTTCCTTTAAGTCCGACAGGCTTCTAGGTGAAGAAGGTCATCAACCGACCTACTGAGCGAGGTCAGCGTGGCGGGTGCCGCGTCTCTTCCGGTTTCCTTCCCGCGGGATGATGACATCCGATAGATTTGATAGAATCCCGACTCGCAGTCAAGTCGCTGAAGCCGTATGGCAGTGTGTCGCTTATCCAGATAAAACAAGGGGACCAATATGAAACTAGAATCACTGGCATTGCACTATGGGTATGAATCCGAAGCGACGACGAAAGCGGCGGCGGTTCCCATATATCAGACAACTTCCTACACCTTTGACAACACGCAGCACGGTGCCGACCTGTTCGACCTGAAGGTGGCGGGGAATATCTATACGCGCATCATGAATCCCACCACCGCCGTGCTGGAAAAGCGCATCGCGGAGATGGAAGGCGGGGTCGGCGCGCTAGCTGTGGCTTCCGGCATGGCGGCAATCACTTATGCCATCCAGTGCATTACGAGCGCTGGCGACAATATCATCAGCACTACCCAGCTCTATGGTGGCACTTACAACCTGTTTGCCCACACGTTTCCGCGCCAAGGCATAGAGGTGCGTATGGTCTCGCACGATGACTACGGTGCTGTGGAGAAACAGATAGATGACAATACCAAGGCGATTTTTTGCGAATCGATCGGGAATCCCGCCGGTAATATTGTCGATATTGAAAAATTGGCGGATATCGCGCATAAGCATGGTTTGCCGCTCATTGTGGACAGTACCGTTTCCACGCCTTACCTCTGCCAGCCTTTCAAGTTTGGCGGCGATATCGTTGTACACTCACTCACGAAATACATCGGTGGCCATGGCACGACAGTAGGCGGGGCGATAGTCGATTCGGGGAAGTTCGACTGGGTGGAACACAAAGCGCGTTTTCGGCTTCTGAATGAGCCCGACCCCTCTTATCATGGGGTTGTGTATACCGAGGCTTTCGAAAACGCAGCGTATATCGGCCGCTGCCGGGTTGTGCCGCTACGCAATACCGGCGCGGCACTGTCGCCGCACAGCGCTTTTCTGCTGCTGCAAGGACTGGAAACGTTGGGCCTGAGGATGGATCGGCACTGTGAAAATGCATTGAAGGTCGCGCAATTTCTGGAGCAGCATCCAAAAGTGGAGTGGGTCAATTACGCCGCACTGCCAAGCAACCGGTATCATGACTTGTGTAAACGGTTAAGCAAGGGAAAGTCCTCAGGTCTGCTGAGCTTCGGAATCAGGGGCGGGGCTGCTGCCGGTGCGCAGTTTATCGACGCGCTGAAGATGATTTTGCGCCTGGTCAATATCGGCGATGCGAAGTCGCTCGCTTGTCATCCCGCATCCACCACACACCGGCAGTTGAACCCGGAAGAGTTGAAAGAGGCGGGAGTTTCGGAAGGTCTGGTCAGGATATCCGTGGGTATCGAGCACATCGAGGACATCATCGAGGATATATCCCAGGCGCTGGATGCGGCTGATTAAGATTTACGCCGGGGTTTTCATGGAACAACTGCTCGCCACACGTCCGCCGCCGGCATATCTCCCGTATTGACCGCTTTGCGAAAAATACTTATTTGCGGCGGCGAGGTGAGATCCGTGCGGGTAAACGATATAAAAAGCAGCAACGTATGATTGTTGTAATAGGTCTCGGCCAGGAACACGGGCGTGGACTGGACAAATTGCTCTGACGGCAACTTGAAGATGTCCAGGTAGAACTTCACATATCCGGTCTGAAATTGTGTTTTGTAAATAGCCAGTTCCGGGAGGGAAACCGGAATAAACTGGCTGGAGGCAGGTGGCATACCAAAAAAATCGCTACCGAATTCCGTTCCCATCGCATTAACGATTACATTAATCCTGTACGTGGCATTCTTCTCGTCTTTCTGAACAGAAAACCCCTGTTTTCCCAGCCACCCCACCAGTATTTGCTGCAGAAGAGCCTGGTCCGGGTTTATTCCAGCCGTGTTCAATATCACACCCGCGCCCGAAGGAATAGAAAGCATACCTTGAGATTCGGCAGGCAGGCTCCGCAGTACTGCTTCACTGATAAGGAGTTGTTCGATAGCGGTTCTTGGCGACTGGGTTGTTCTTTGGGTGGTCGAGCAGCCTGCCGCCAACCCGATACAGACGGCACTTACGGCCATGCTCTTCAACAGCCCGATTATTCGTTCCATTCGTCAGCTTCTCCAGTCGGGCAATCAGTTGACATCGCGCTCCAAGCGGATGCCCAAAAACTGCCAGCACGTGCTCGCCGGGAAGAAATTGCGAAAACTTGCGCGAATCCGTTCCTTGGGAATTGTGCAGGAGCCGTCACGCAGCACATACTGGTTCACCATCGATCTGCTGTCGTATTCGCCTACCGCCGTATTCCATATGCACGACATGGATCCATTGGCATTTGCCGGGTTTGTAGCCGGGGTAGGGCGAATAGTTCGACTGCGTCCACTCCCACGCATCGCCATAAAGCCGGCAAGCTCTGCGCTATCAGCCGTATCGGCAATGGTACCAGCAGAGCAGGGATGAAAACAGTTGTTCGGTAAAACATCCCTCTATTCGCTGTCGCGAGGCGGCATTTTCCTGATCTCGGATTTGTCGGATCAAGATGAACGTACGGCGTGTTTAACGTTCTAAGTTGGTATGGGCAGTATGAAGCGGCAAGAAACAGTACAGGAGCTTGAGCAAAAGATTGACTTGGGTGACAACTCAATTACACCAATGATTAACATGACATCCGATGCATTGCCAGGGTTTTGATACGATGTGGCATGCTGATGCAGAATTGGAGCTTACGTGAAAATTAAATTAATTTGCCTGATTCTCTTTACGCTTGGGCCGATTTCGGCCGATTCTGTATGGGCGAGAGG
>JBDSOQ010000144.1:0-5123 GCA_039914755.1 Nitrosospira sp.
GCGCCCAGTTATGCAGAAAGACGTCGGCACGTTGCACCAGTTCCTTGACTTCTGTTTGTCCCGCCAGGGATTTGATATCGACTTCTCGAATAGTTTTAAAACGGTTGAGCGCATCGAATCGCGCTGAGCAATCACCTGCCATTGGTGGCATGCCTCGCAGAGGATCTCCGCCCGGTGGCTCTATCCGGATGACCTCCGCGCCCAGGAGCGCTAGCAGGTGCCCGGCAAGAGGGCCCTGGATACGCCGGCACGATTCGATGACGGTGAGTCCGCTTAACGGTAAATTACCGGTGGAATGGCGTGACCGCCCGTCCTTGAGATTCGCCTCGAAAAGAAACTCCCACGGGCCCTGATGCCACACATGCCGGCTGTCTTCGTCCTGGGCTCTATCATTTATGGATCGCACGGGACAAATAGCCATACCGGTTCTGGCACATATCTGGGAGATACGGTGATACGTAATGTTTGATATTGCGCTGAATAACTCATCGGGCAGAGGGGAAATGGCTTTGGCATATCGCAGTAAAAAAGCGGTCCATCCTTTGCCGGCGACTGCTGAACTTACACCGATCTCGGCCCAGAATTTTTGCCAAGGTCCGGCGTCAAGTGTTTCAAGTTCAAAGATAACGCCATCCAGCGAAATGAAAGGGAGACAAGCCGGATGTGGAACATGGCTTGGCCCTGAGCTCTCGTGAGACTCTGAAGCCGTTGCGCCCGCGATATACTGCCCCATGCTTAACAGGGCTGCGGATGCCATCGAGACGTTGCTGTTCGATACCGAGAGGCCGCGCAATTGGCCAATGGAGGCGCTAATCCCGCCCTGAAGCGCCAAAGCGGCGGTCAGGGTGGAAACGTAATTCAACCCCAGCGGTTGGGATCTACCGCTGGCCCGTCCATGTACGGACATCAATCCGCAAGCTGCCTGCATTATATTTTCTGTCACGGAAGCTTGTTTGGAGCTATCACCCCATCTGGTTACATTACATGTTATGGGTGTGGTATGCGGGGTCTTGAATTCAAAAGAAAGTGCTGCATTGTTCGAGCGATTTCCGGTTGCCTCGATTTTCATGCCCAGCGCACCGGACTGGTAAAGAAGCGAGGACACTATCGCAGCAAAATCCGGGGCAGCGCTTTTTAGCGGCCCCGTTATTGCACAGCTGGTTAATGGGCGATTCATACTCATCCCTCATGTGTGGAGCAAGGCCGGTTCAACATCCCCCGGCAACCGCAGGCAAAATGGTTAATGAATCGCCATCGTTCAGGCTGGTTGAAAGGCCGTTGGTAAAACGAATGTCATCGTCGTTCACGTATATATTGATGAAGCGGTGCGCCTTTCCTCCGGCGATCAGCTTCTCTTTGACGCCGGGATACCGCTGCTCCATGTGTTCGATGACTTCGAGTACGCTGAAACCGGCAATTGTGATGCGTTTCTGATTGTCGGTAAGCGGTCTTAATATGGTCGGGATATTTACGGTAACTTGCATGCTTATTCCTTTTTCTGGTTTTATGATTTTGAAGAAACCGCAATTGGATGTGATGCGGCTGGATTCGATTTTGCCTTTAAGTATTAAGGTTAAAGCGCGTTGCAGGACCCATGCAACGCGCTCAAGCCACCATTGCCAATTCCCATTCCGATTTATATGAGTCCAGCATTCTGATCCGCTCCTCGGTCACCATGCCGTCACAAATCCGGAAACTGCGAATCTCGTCTCCGTAAATGGGATTTGTTGGAATGATGACGTAATGGGACCGAAGTTCGGCCGCAAACTTGACGTCGGTTCGGCTTGGATAGGCCTGCGTATCGGTGTGGGAGTGATAGATAACGATAGGTTCTTCGTTCCTTGCTTCCATCTCTCTCCAGACCTGCAATTGCTGATTGGGGTCGAACTTGAAAAATACCGCCGACCGAGCCGCGTTACGCATCGGGATCAGCCGCAATGGAAGATTGCATCCCTGGGGACCGGCGATGATTCCACAGGTTTCGATGGGGTGATCTTTATGTGCTTGAGCAATCATTGCCTCAACGAGTTTGGTGTGTATGGTCAGCATAATTTTTTAACCTCCATGACATTGTTTATTCAGGCAGCGGGAAACACGAGGACTCGTTATGCCCGGCCTGGGTCCGGAATCCGGTCTAAAGCCAAATGAAACGATCTGTTTTATTTGTGGTTTGGATGCCAGCCTTGGGAAGCGGCCGCGGCAGGAGTAGCGGTCAGTCCGATGCCGGCCGCTCAGCTAATAACTGGGCAATGACTGATCGACATCCCTGATCCACGCCAGAATTCCGCCATCCAGGCTTTTGACGTTGGTGAAGCCCTGTTTTTTCATCTCCACGAGAACATCTCTCGAACGGACGCCCATTTTGCAATGCACTACGATGAAATCCTCTTTGTTGAGTTGGGATAAAACCTCTTCGGTCATGATTTTATTTTTGGGAATATGGTTGGCGCCTTTTATACGTACAATATTCCATTCTTCGATTCCACGAACATCGATGAGCCGCATATCCTTACCGCTATCCTGCATTTTCTTGAGTTCCAGCGGACTGATTATGAAGGGGTTAGTCATGTTTTCCGTGGCTACCGGTTTCAGTCCGCAAAATTCTTGATAATCCATTAATCCGGTTATAGGCGTTCTCACAGGTGCGCGCCGCAAGGGAATAAACCTGTACGTCATGTCCAGGGCGTCATAGACAGCGAGTCTTCCAAGCAGGGTTTCGCCTAAACCGGTGATCAATTTAATGGCTTCTGTTGCCATGATCGCGCCGATCGAGCCACAGAGAATGCCCAGCACGCCACCTTCGGCACATGAGGGCGCCATCTCCGATGGGGGTGGTTCGGGGTAAAGGTCACGATAGTTCAAGCCCACTCCATCCGGCGCATCCTCCCAGAAGACGGAGGCCTGTCCTTCAAATCGAAAAATGGATCCCCATACGTATGGTTTTTTCGCAAGCACACAGGCATCGTTGACAAGATACCGGGTAGAAAAATTATCCGTCCCATCTATGACCAGGTCGTAGCCTGAAATTATCTCTACGGCATTCGTCACTTCAAGGCGTTCGTTATGGAGCTGGACGTGAATATGGGGGTTTAACTCGTTAACCGAGTCTTTCGCACTCCTGGACTTGAGCCTGCCGATATCCGATTGCCCATGAATGATTTGCCTTTGCAGATTGGATTCGTCGACGACATCGAAGTCGATGATTCCCAGTGTTCCGACGCCGGCTGCCGCGAGATACAGCAGCACGGGTGACCCCAAACCACCGGCACCTATCACTAAAACTTTGCTGTTCTTGAGACGTTTTTGTCCTTCCACGCCGACATCGGGAATCAGCAGATGGCGGCTGTACCGTGAAACTTCATCTCTGGTTAATTCTTCCGAAGGGTGTACCAATGGTAGTAATTGCATAAAAAACCTCCATGTTTAATTCAAGAAGCTCATCACTGACATTCGGCGGGTTCAACAGAAATCCATTACTCTTGCCATTCAGAAGCTTGCGGAAAAGCCGATCTGCCCCCAGCGCCCCGGCATCGGATACCCTGGACGATAGGCGTAACGGGCATCCAAAAGATTTTCCATGGCCACGAAAATTTCGCCTCTTTTGCCAAGCTGCGGCAATTGGTAAGAAACACGGGCATTCATGATCGCAAATGAATGAACGCTCTCGCTGTTGACGGCCCCCGCTGCACGCGGGCGGTTGAGCGCCAGTACGCTTGATTGGTACTGGGTATCGATCGTCAGGCGGATGGGCCCCATTTGCCCATTCAAGCCGGCCGTGACCGCTCTCTTTGGCGTATACGGCAAATTATCGATGCTGGGGTCAAGCAATGTCATTCCACCAAAAACCGTCCAGTTAGCCGTAATGTTTTGTCGAATCGCAACTTCAGTGCCGCGTATGGTATAGGTACCCAGATTCAGAAACTGAGGCGGCGGCGGAACGTTGGGCGGGAAGCCGAAGATGTAGCGGTTTTTTACCTGATCGGCAAATACGCTGACATCGATTTGTGTTGTTTCGAAAGGATTCAGCTTGAAGCCGACTTCGGCGTGATCGAGCTCTTCCGCGGAAAGTTGTCTCCAGCTTTGCCCCAGTGCGGGTATCACGGAGGAAAGTACGGGGGCCTCCAATCCCGGATAATTGATGCCGCGCGATACATTGCCAAAGATGGTGATCCAGTCCGATATCAGAGAGAGACCCGCATGTGGCGAGGTCTTTGTCCGGAACATATTGTGGTCATAGACCCGGATGCCAACCGCCGGCACAAGCGACCAGCCTTTACCCAGTTCGATAGTTTGGCTCAACGCTATGTAAGGGGACGTGACGCGGAAAGTGGGTGCTTTAAAACTATCCCGCGGCGCCGGGGCCACCCTATTGAATCGCGCATCGCCCGAAATCCAGTCGCTGTCCAGTCCGGCAACAATGGCTCCGCCCTTCCATAGAGAGAATTGCTCCTTCCAGCGCACGCCTATCGTTTCGAAATTGGTGAGCGTATCCCCATCCAGGCCGGACTGATGCAGCCAGTTACCTTCTCCCTTGCTGTAATAAAAACGCAGATCGCCGCGCCAGTCATCGTGACGATGCGATATAAATGCGGAGACCAATCCTGCCTGGGTGTTGTATTGCGGCGCCACGGCGGGTCTCGGCAACCGGTTATCGCCTGGATCGCGCGCGGTGTTGGTGACAAAAAGAAAGCTTGTGCCAACCGACCAGTTTGCCCCCAGCCGCATGCCGATGCGGCCCATCACATTATTCAGTTCGCCGCTCGCATTGAGTCGCTGGCCATCCGACTGGGCGTGACCTTGCGCCAGCATGAAATCCACATCACCCTTGCGGCCAACCAGATCCGCTTGCTCGATAAAGGTGTTGAAATAGCCTCCGGAAATCCTTGCGCCTGCCTGTATGCCATCCTCGGTTGCGCGCTTGGTTTCCAGATTGATCGACGCAAAGTTATTACCGTTGACTTGAGGTTGGGGACTTTTGTAGACAGTGATGGATTGCATGCCATTGACCGGCAACAGATCGAGCAATGGATGGTTCCAGACGCCCATGTAAAAGGGAATACCATCAATGTATGTTTTGATTTCGCTGCCCGGACGGCTGACGCCCATGCCTCGGATAAAAACTG
>JBDSOQ010000197.1:0-3675 GCA_039914755.1 Nitrosospira sp.
AGCGGGTATTCCACGTTTTCTTCGGCGGAAAGTACCGGAAACAGGTTGAATGTCTGGAAAATAAAACCTATAGTTCGAGCTCGCAGATCAGAAAGCTCGTCCGGCGTTCGCCCGCTGACATCTTGATCGTTTATAAAAACCTTTCCACTCGATGGGGTATCGATGCACCCGATCAGATTAAGCAACGTGGATTTGCCGCTGCCGGACGGGCCGGCGATGGCGGCAAAGGCGCCATCTTCGATGCTCAGCGAGATGTCCTTGAGCGCCTGCACCTGCTGCTCACCAAGTGTATATTCTTTATAAACGTGCTCGAGTCGTACGATGCTCATGGGGAAATACTAAGGGCTTAATCTCAGGAGTAAATAACAGCTACAACAGGGTCTATGGAAACTAGAATGCAAAAATTTCTTCAATGCGTGGTTACGATAATTTGCATGTTTGGAGCCATTGCTTCCGTCCAGTCCGATGACACGGCGCTAGCCCAGGATATATTGGAAAAGTCGGACCAGATACGCTTTCCGCGTGAAAGTTTCCAGGTGGATGTCTCCATTATCACCACCGCACCCGACCAACCGACAGACATGCATAAGTTCCGGGTTTTGTCCAAAGGTAATGAAAACAGTGTGGTTATGACTACAGAACCTGCTTCCGAGCGCGGCCAGATCTTACTGATGAAAGGGCGCGATCTCTGGATATTCATGCCCAGCGTTTCACAACCCGTGCGCCTATCCTTGTCGCAACGGCTTACAGGCCAGGTTGCCAATGGCGATCTGGCTCGCGCGAATTTTACCGGTGACTATATCCCCACGATTCTGCGCACCGACAATATCGGCGGCGAGAAGTACTGGGTACTGAAACTAGTCGGAGTTGATCGAAGCGTCACGTATCATAAAGTCTTGTACTGGGTGCGGCAATCAAACTTCTGGCCTCATCGCGCGGAATTCTACTCGCTAACCAATCGCATGCTCAAAACAAGCCGCTACGAGAATTTTGAAATGAGTCTCGGAAAACTCCGGCCTACGCGCTTAGTAATGGAAGATGCGCTACGGCAGGGTGAGGAGTCCGTGCTTGAATACTCGGGAATGAAACTGCGCGACCTGCCCGATAAGACTTTTACCAAGGATTATCTAAAAAAATTGGATCAATAACAACCGAGTTATAGCCAAATTTTGCGTATTGCAGCTTAAAAGGTGGGATCTTGATCGACCATCGGAAGCGCCGTCTTTTCATCTTATGTCATACACAACTTTTAAGTATAACTTACGACAACCTGAAGTGGCACCGGAATAAGCGGCTTCTTATCCATTCTGTTCTCCCGTTATGGCGACTGTGAAAGTAGTAAATTCATTACTACCGCGCGAGAACTCAAGCTCACGCCATCGCTTCTCTCTTATCGGGAAGCTTAGTTAGGAGTTATTCTTTATGAATCAGCCAGAACGTCTCCCAAGCGCTTTGCTGGGCGACAAAAGCAACCTATCTGATAAGGCGCGGCTAGAGATACTTAATCTAAACGGCGCCCGCCCAGTGGCATTCTTAGGGCAGGCATTCCGTGCATGGGCGGTAATCGTTGGAATGATTGCTTTCGCCAATTCCATGGATAACATACTAGTAAATCTTGTAGCCATAATAATAATAGCGACCCTATTTAATATTTTTGGCCTGCTCGTCCATGAACAAGTGCATTTTCTCGGTTTGCGCGGACGGTATGGAGACGTCATTGCAGATCTGATAGTGGCGTATCCACTGTTGGGTGTTACGATAAAAAGCTACGCTAAAGTCCATCTGTCGCATCACAAATTTTATTTTACCGATAAAGATCCCGATCACTTGCGTAAGGCCGGGATAGATTGGACCTTTCCGATGTCTTCTCTGCATCTTGCCAAACTTATTTTCAGTGATATCGTGGGCTTGAGTTTTATTAAGCTCCTGAGAGGAAAGCACCACGAAAATACGAAGTTTTTTCAAAGACCGCATCCCTCTCCCCAATGGTTACGATACCTCTTTTATTTGGTAACAGCGGGATTGTTGACCTATACGGGAACGTGGAATATTTTTGTGATGTACTGGATGGTACCGTTGCTCACAGTTTTTCCCCTTATCGTCCGCCTGGGTGCGATTAGCGAGCACGTTTACAATATGCCCGGAGCAAGTGTCATCGAGTCTTCGCCACTAATTATTCAAAAATGGTGGGAAAAGCTTTTATTGCCCAACCTCAATTTTACGTTCCACGCATATCACCATTTTTACCCAGGAGTCTCATGGCGCAATTTGCCAAGAGTACATGATATCTTCAAGCGCGAGAACCTGGTAAGTGAACCGAATTTATTTTACGGATACTGGGCCTATCTGAAATACCTGCAGTCTTCCCAACAGAAGCCTGCAACTTTAGCTGGATCATCCAGCCGTGGCGCCCGTAGTGCATAGCTTAAATGTTATCCGCATAAACATTAGACATCAACTTAGCAGGCTATTGAAAAACCCTGCTCAATCCATGCAAATGGTATAATTGGGCCATTGGATTTCAACGAGATAGGAATTTCATGCGAGGCGCCGACATCACCCAAGCCACCATATTCAGTTACCGGACCCTGGAGGAGCGCATTCCGCTGGGGCATTCGCTGAGAAAGCTGCGAGCGCTGGTGGATGGTATTCTGGTGACGCTGCATGCCGAGTTTGAGGCGCTGTATGCAGGTTCTGGTCGGCCGTCGATTCCGCCCGAACGCCTCTTGCGGGCGAGCCTGATCCAGACGGCTCCATACGATCCGCTCGGAGCGTCAACTGGTGCAGCATATTGAATACAACCTGCTGTACCGTTGGTTCGTCGGTCTGGACATGGATGATCCGGTCTGGGATCACTCGAGCTTCACCAAGAACCGGGAACGGTTGCTGAATGAGGCGGTGGCCCGGGCCTTTTTTGGAAAGGTACTGGGGCTGGCCGAATGGCAGGGGCTGGTGTCCTCGGAGCACTTCACAGTGGATGGCACCCTGATTGAAGCCTGGGCCTCGATGAAAAGTTTCAAGGCGAAGGATGGATCGAGCAGGCCGCCGCAAGACGGCGGGCGCAATCCGACGGTGGATTTCAAGGGCGAAAAGCGCAGCAACGGCACGCACGCCTCGACCACCGACCCCGAGGCCCGGCTTTACAAGAAAGCCGAGGGCGAGAAATCCCGGCTGTGCTACCTGGGGCATGCCTTGATGGAGAACCGCAACGGTCTGGCGGTCGACCTGGAAACCACGCTGGCCACTGGCACGGCGGAGCGGGAAGCGGCCAAGGCGATGGTGGCGCGCTCGCTCAAACGCAGATCGACCTTGGGTGCCGACAAGAATTACGACGTGGCCGAGTTCGTGCGGGCCATGCGAGACCACGGCGTGACGCCGCATGTCACCCAGAAGAAAGTGGGTAGCGCCATTGATAGGCGCACGACGCGTCATGCCGGCTACGCGGTGAGCCTGAAAAAACGCAAGCTGGTGGAAGAAATCTTCGGCTGGGCCAAGACCGTCGGCGGCCTGCGCAAGGCAAGATTTATTGGACTGGCCAAGGTGAAGGCACAAACCGCCTTCACCCTGGCTGCTTACAACCTGACGCGGATGGCTACGATCTTTGGCTGGCGATTGAACACCGTATAGGGCGAAATCCGCCCGCGGCTGGCCGACAAGCGGCTGGAACCCCGAAAA
>JBDSOQ010000128.1:0-7028 GCA_039914755.1 Nitrosospira sp.
CCTAATTCCTAAATCGCCAAATAGTTGGATCGACAGCCATCCGGCGGGTAGAACCCGCTCTACTCTTAATATGATGCCGGAATAGCGGAAATAATGAATTCACTGCCGATGGGGCCCACTGGTATCGGATCAACTGGTAGGTCGGGCTCCGCCCGACATCGTTTCTTGATCGTCGGGCGGAGCCCGACCTACCGTCAAACATTCGTTCGGGATGGGCCCATCCCTCAATCGCCAAATAGTTTGCCATCAATTTCACTCTCGGTAATACCCCAATCCGGTGGATAAACACCTGCCGTCACAAAACGATGAAATGTGGAATAAGGCCAGTCTGCGGCGCGCTTGGTTAGCCCGTGTTTCACGGGATTCCAGTGAATGTAGTCCAGATGGCGGGTCAAGTCGTTGTCATTGCGGATGAAGTGTTCCCAATAGCGGGGTTGCCAAAATCTTGTCTCAGGGGCCAAGCCCAAATTGTGCCGCGTCGAACGTTTTATCTTTGCCCATCGTATTGGATAATCAGCATCATTTTCAGGCAAGCTCCAAATGCAATGTAAATGGTCGGGGAGCAATACCCACGCATCAATGTGAAATGGATGCTCCTTGCGCACCGCTTGTATTGCCGCATGCAGCGCAATGCGTGCAACCTCATGAGTAAATATGGGTTCTCGGCCGGCGGCCACCACGGTAAAGAAATAGGTTCCTCCCGGTTCTTGATGGCGGCGGTAGTTTGGCATGGTTGTTTGTTTGTTAGATTGGGAGTGGTTCGGCGGGTAGAACCCGCCCTACCAGGCTGTGATGGCAGGTTATCTGGTAGGTCGGGCTCCGCCCGACATCACTTTGTTACCGCAAATCCGATCTGCTTGCTGAAAAAAATATTGTACAGTGATTGGTATTGCACGTGAACTGACTGACGACCAGGCTTTCAAGGGGGTATCCTTTATCTCGTATTTAACCCATCAGCACCGATTGCTAGCTAAGTGCTTTTACCCCTTCCTTCATACACCAAGAATATTGGAATTGCATAATGTCTGACTCTGATACCTATGCCGAGAATGAACCGCTATTCGTGCAACCCTCCTTGAAAGCAAAAAAAGGCCGGGGTGCGGTTTCCAATTTGCAGGGACGTTATGAGCTGCTGACGCGCGAAGCTATCGACGACGGCTGGTCTCAGGGTGATACTGGAGGGTGCTCGGGAGCCGATGCTGGAGCGGATTGCCCGGAGGATGGCAACATCGATGTCGATGCGGGAACAGATCCCGCTTCAGCTTGGAAGACTCAAGTGATCGAGGAGCGAGCCAAGACGATCTTGAGCCGCAATCAGTCCCCGGATGTTCCGTTCAGCATCTCGCTTAACCCTTATCGCGGCTGCGAACACGGCTGTATTTACTGCTTCGCGCGTCCCACGCACAGCTATCTTGGCTTGTCACCGGGGCTGGATTTCGAGAGCAAGATTTTCGCCAAGGTCAATGCGCCTGAGTTGCTGAGGCGTGAACTGGCCAAAGCGTCTTATATAGCGGAACCAATCGCGCTCGGTGTCAATACCGATGCCTACCAGCCCTGCGAGCGCGAGCTGCGGCTGACGAGGCGCGTGCTGGAGGTGCTACATGAGTGCGAACATCCGGTGGCGCTGATCACGAAATCGTCATTGATTGAACGCGACATCGATTTACTGGCGGAAATGGCATCCCGCCAGCAAGCAATGGCAGCGGTAACGATTACCACGCTTGACCCGTCGGTGGCCCGCACCCTGGAACCGCGCGCGGCGGCGCCTGCTCGTCGCTTGCGTACCATTCGCACGTTGACCGATGCCGGGATTCCAGTAGGGGTCAGCGTCGCGCCGATAATTCCCTTCGTTACCGAACCTGATCTCGAGCGCATATTGGCGGCGGCGGCGGAAGCCGGCGCCATCAATGCGGGCTATGTCATGCTTCGCCTGCCGTGGGAGGTGAGTCCGCTATTTCGGCAATGGCTTGAGGCTCACTTTCCCGATCGTGCGGCCCGTGTGATGAACCGGGTGCAGGATATGCGCGGCGGAAAGGATTATGACGCCAGTTTCGGTACGCGCATGCATGGAGAAGGCATCTGGGCCGACGTGATTCGCCAGCGCTTCGAAAAAACGGTTGCGCGCTTGGGCATGGGTGTCCGTTCAGGCCGCTTCAAGGGGTTGGATAGCTCCCGTTTTCGCCCGCCTTCGGTTGCTTCGGCAGTTGCGCCACGGGCTGAGGTTACTGCCAAGATTGGCTCTTCAGCGGGAAAAAGCACCAAATCGGGCGGCCAGCGTGAGCTTTTTTAGGAAACCTGTCCCAGGTCCCAGCTCCTTGAGTCGCGTCGATATTTTTTGATGGGTTGCGCTTCGCTCCACCTATCCTACTAAGCCGTCCTTATGGATTATCTTCCTACGCTATTGGCTCCAGGGGCTGTATTTCCGAGGGTGGTTGTGTCGGGTCGGTGGATTCCAGTCTTATCCACAAGCATTTACCTTTGCTTTCGCGCTCGATGCTTTCCAGTTGCTGTACGTGGGCTTCCAGTTCTTCGGGGGTAGGCGGTAGCACCGTCAGTTGAAGCTCACTCAGGCTGATGGCAAAATCCAACGCGGACGGGTCTTCCAGATCCATCAGCAGGCTGTCTTGCCCGCGTGTCATGGCGAGGTAAACTTCTGCCAGCAGCTCCGCATCCAGCAACGCGCCATGCAGAGAGCGCCTGGTATTATCGACGGCATAGCGTTCGCATAGCGCATCCAGGTTGTTTCTTTTGCCGGGATACAGCTCCTTGGCCATCTTCAAGGTATCCGTGACCGAATGGCAACATTTACCCAGAGGTTGCAACTTGGCCAGCCCCAATTCATGATCGATGAATGCAACGTCGAAAGAAGCGTTGTGCATGATCAGCTCGGCACCATCGATGAACTCAAGCAGTTCGTGGACTACGTCACAAAACTTCGGCTTGTCCTGGAGAAATTCCGTCGTCAATCCGTGTACCTGCAAGGCGCCCGCCTCGCTATCGCGTCCGGGATTCAGGTAATAGTGGAAGCGGCGGCCCGTCAGCCTTCGGCTCAGCATTTCCAACGCCCCGATTTCGATAATACGGTGGCCGAGCCTCGGTTCCAGGCCAGTGGTTTCAGTGTCGATAAAAATCTGGCGCATAGGGTAAAATCTGTACCTATACTGCAAAAAGCGTTAAAAACATGCTATTCATTGAAACTTCCGCTAACTTCGCACTTCTCCGCAGCACTGGACGAGCCAGCCGGATTTTCAAGCACATACTGCACCCCCCGGTTGGCAAGCTCATCCGCCTGTTCGTTGCACTCATGGCCGGAGTGGCCGCGCACCCATAACCATTCGATATTATGGCGTTGTGTGAGTAGATCGAGCTCCTTCCACAGATCGTCATTTTTTACCGGTTTCTTGCTCGCGGTACGCCAATTGCGCTTTTTCCAGGAATGTATCCATTCGCTGATGCCCTTCTGCACATATTGGGAATCGGTATGCAAGCGCACGTTACATCTCTGTTTCAGTGCTTCCAGCGAGCGGATCACCGCAAGCAGTTCCATCCGATTGTTGGTCGTCAGTTTTTCACCGCCGAACAGCTCCCGCCTATGCCCGTTGTATTGCAGCAACGCACCCCAGCCGCCGACACACGGGTTACCTTTGCAGGCGCCGTCGGTAAATATGTCGACCACACCCGCGCGGTCCGGCTTCACTCCTTGCCTTGCGCTGACATCTTGTTGCGCGCGGCCCTGCGCGGCTCGCTCCCCGTAGCGCCTTTGATCTTGTGCGCAACCGGGGCCATGCTTCTTCTTGCGCGCACTTCCTTCCACTCAGGTTTGATGACACGCATACCGTGGACGCGCTTGACGGCGTTCAGAAAATATACGCCTCCGGAAAATCGCCACCAGCGACTACCCGCAGCCTCCATGAAATAAAACCGCGTCAGCCATTTTTCCTGGCTGAACGGTGGCGCATAACAGCATAGCCGATCTTCGGTAATCTCGAAATCCAGTAGCGTCAACCAATCCTTGAGCCGTGGCAACGCAATAAAATTGCCGCGCCAGGGGAAATTGTCCCGAGGCGTTCTGAAGAGGCCGCGCACGCCCCACAGACTGCGGGGATTGAAACCACAGACTATTACCTGCCCCTCAGGCATCAATACCCGGTGCACCTCACGCAAGATCTGATGTGGATTGGAGCTGAATTCGAGTACATGGGGAATCACCACCAGATCGATGCTGTTCGTTTCAATCGGCAAAAAATCAGGTGCTGCCAGCACTTCAGCGCCTCCTCCCGTTGCCGCGCAAAACTGGAGCGGTATACGGTTGGTGCGCAAAAAGTCATATTGCGGAAATCCGATTTGCATGGCATTGTAGCCGAACACATTTGCCACGGCCTTGTCGAAATAGCTTTGCTCCCGTTCCAACAGATATTGGCCCAGGCAGGTTTCAAACCATTCCTGTGTATTTTTTAGAGGCATAAATAATGTCCAGCAACCTGTCGGACTTAAAGGAAATAGGCTGCAAAAGCGCCTGGCCGGTTCATATTTTGCTGCTTTCTCGATCAATAGAATAACTATTGGCCTTCAAAATCTTCAAAATCTGCCCTCGCCCAGTCACTTTTTCGCTGCGATTCTTCAAGTCCGACAAGCTGCCAAGACGGCCGAAGCGCAACAGTTAAGCGATATGGGGCTCTATCGCAGGTAGATCGGCAGGATTATTGGCTAGCCCATCATCTTCATCTTTGAACGCGACGCCGAGCTATCGATTTTCCATACTGGCTCAACCGCCCGACTATCATGACTACGCCATATATCGTTCCGATCCGTGCATTCACCGATAATTATATCTGGGTCATTCGCGACCATTGCCACGCTGCCGCAATCGACCCAGGCGATGCCTCCCCGGTGCTGGATTACTTGAGGCGCGAAAAACTGAAGCTCATCGCGATTCTCAACACCCACCACCACAAGGACCATACAGGAGGAAATGCAGCGTTGCTGCAGGAATTTACGGTGCCGGTTTACGGCCCCGAGAAGGAATCGATCCCCACGCTGACTCATCGCCTCAAAGAATACACCGAAAAAGAAAAGGAAGAGGGTAACGTCTACCTTTCGGAATTCTCGCTCAGCCTCAAGGTGCTGGACATCCCCGGCCATACTGCCGGGCATATTGCCTATTATGGCGCAAACCTGCTGTTTTGTGGAGACACGTTGTTCGGTTGCGGTTGTGGACGATTATTCGAGGGTACCGCCCGGCAAATGGTCGATTCCCTGGAAAAACTGTCTGATTTGCCCAATGAAACACTGATCTATTGCGGTCATGAATATACACTCGATAATATTCGCTTCGCCAAGGTGGTCGAACCAGGCAATCAAGCACTGATCGAACGGGAAGCGGTCGTCGTAAAATTGCGTGAGCATAATCTTCCCACCCTCCCCTGCACCATTGCATTGGAAAAAGCCACCAATCCATTCCTGCGCTGCAACGAACCGGAAGTTATCCGGAATGCCAGCAATTATGCCGGCACACCGTTAACTGATCGTATCAGCGTGTTTTCTGCAATCCGAGACTGGAAGAATCATTTTTAGCGCCGGCCAGCAAATGATCGACAGAGCGGAGCCTGTACATCTCCAACCCTCATGCTACCCTGCTGCGCTGACGGCGAGCCCGCGTGATAAATGAGAAATCGTATATACACTCAAGCACTTGCGCGCCTGCGGCCGCACAGGCGAAGCAACTGGCGTAACGAAAACTCGTAGCGAAAGCTCCATGCACTTCCCGGCCTGAAAGCACGACAAGAACGAGAAGCAATGCGCAAGGCAATGAACGATCGCATAATTGCATTGTCTTATTGTTGTGCTTTACTCCACTGATGGGCAAACAGACATCTCCTGAGATATAAGGCACAGCTACCCGACGCCGTTGTGAAACGCCGAAGCAGTCGCGTGAAGCCAGCAAATTGCGCGAGTCGTTCACAGCAGCCATTTGCAACAGTGCCATCGCTAAAGGAGAAAAAATCCTATGAAACCCCTTGAACAGTTACTGCAATGCGGCCAATCTATCTGGCTGGACTCGATCAGTCGTGACCTCATCAATAGCGGAGAACTGCAACGGCTTGTAACTGAAGACAAGCTGCGCGGCCTGACCAGCAATCCAACCATTTTTGAGCAAGCCATTACTCGCGGCAATAGTTACGATGATGCGCTGAGCAAACTGCTCAAAGCCAACGATAAACAAACCGACAAAGCACTGTTTGAGGCGGTGGCTATCGAAGATATTCGCATGGCGGCCGATGTGCTGCGGCCCGTGCATGACGAAACGAACGGCGGAGACGGCTATGTCAGCCTTGAAGTCTCGCCGCAGCTCGCTCACGATACCGCAGGCAGCATCGCTGAAGCGCGGCGGCTGTGGCAGGCCGTGCAGCGCCCTAATCTGATGATCAAGATTCCCGCCACGCCCGAGGGCATTCCCGCGATCGAGCAGTTGACCAGCGAAGGTATCAATGTCAATGTCACCCTGATGTTTTCGCTGAAGCATTACGAAGTGGTGGCACGCGCGTATATTGCCGGACTCGAGCGCCGGGCGGCATCCCCTGGCGTAACAAAGCCCTTGCCAGTTTCGGTCGCATCCTTTTTTGTCAGCCGGGTGGATACCGTGGTCGATGCCCTGCTGGAAAAAATCGGTACGCCCGAGGCGCTCAATCTGCGCGGCAAGATCGCCATCGCCAACGCCAAGCTTGCCTATCAGCGCTTTCGCGAAGTATTTTATGGTGAATCGTTTGCCGCTCTGCGCGGTAAAGGCGCACGCGTGCAGCGACCGTTGTGGGGCAGTACCGGAACAAAGAATCCCGCATATTCCGACGTACTTTACATGGAACAATTGATCGGCCCCGACACCGTCAACACCGTGCCACCTAAAACTCTCCAGGCATTCTGCGATCACGGCCGCGTGCACCCAACGTTGCAAGAAGATATGGTGCAAGCGAAAGCGAATATCGCACAGCTGGCGCATTTGGGAATCGATCTTGATGCCATCACCGAAA
>JBDSOQ010000180.1:0-7792 GCA_039914755.1 Nitrosospira sp.
CCGGCCACCGATATCCTTCATCTCTTCAACGGCGGGATGTACAACTGCGCCGAATATGACGCGTTTGTACATCCAGAGCGTATAAGCCGCTCCGGTGATCAGCGTGGTAGCAGCGAAAAATGCATACAAGAAGTTCACCTTCATGGCGGCCATGATGACTATGAATTCCCCGACGAAACCACTGGTACCAGGCAATCCCGTGTTCGCCATGGCAAAGAGCATGAAAAATGCAGCGAATACCGGCATTCTACTGGCCAACCCGCCGTAGTCGGCTATCTGGCGTGAATGCAGCCGGTCGTACATAACCCCTATGCATAGAAACATCGCAGCGGAAATAAAACCGTGCGAAATCATCTGCACCATCGCGCCTTCCAATCCATAGGCGTTGAACAGGAAAAATCCAAGCGTGACAAATCCCATATGCGCGACGGATGAATAAGCGATGAGCTTTTTCATGTCCGCCTGTATCAGTGCGACGAGACCGATATAGACGATCGCAATCAGCGATAATGCGATCATCATGCCGGCGAGATATTGGCTTGCATCCGGCACGATCGGCAGCGAAAAACGCAGGAAACCATAACCACCCATTTTCAGCAGTATTGCCGCCAGTACAACCGACCCCCCCGTGGGTGCCTCCACGTGAGCATCCGGTAGCCAGGTGTGAACTGGCCACATCGGCACTTTTACCGCAAACGCCAGCGTGAAAGCGATAAATATCAGGATTTGCGGCATAAGCGGCAATGGCAGCTTGTGATAATCAAGTATTGAAAAGCTGCCTCCGGAAATCTGATAGAGGTAAATGAATGCCACCAGCATCAACAGCGAACCGAGAAGCGTATAAAGAAAAAACTTGATGGATGCATAGACGCGGTTGGGTCCTCCCCAGACGCCGATGATCAGGAACATCGGAATCAGCGACGCTTCCCAGAAAACATAGAACAAAATCGCATCGAGCGACGAGAACACACCGTTGACGATGCCGGACATGATAAGAAATGCGGCCATATATTGAGATACGCGTTTACTTATCACCTGCCACCCTGCCATTACTACCAAGGGGGTCGTAAAGCAGTTGAGCAGAATCAATGGCATGGCGATGCCATCTACGCCCAGATGGTAATGAATATTGAAGCTCTCGATCCAGAGGCTATATTCGACGAACTGCATGCCGTTCGACAGCGAATCAAACTGTGTATACAGCGGTATCGCAACCAGCAACCCTGCGACCGATCCGATGAGGGCAATCCATCTTGCCAGTTGCGCATTACGGTCGCCGCCGGTGGCGAGCACACCAACGCCGGCAAGAATAGGCAGCCAAATGACCAAGCTTAACAGGGGAAGACCGAACAGCATGTTTATTCCATTTTATCCATTAGCGCGCAGCGGATGAAGGGGCCGAAAACCCTCGATAATATTTTGTTATTTTATGACCCGGACAACCACAAACTCATCAATACGAATACGCCAACGATCATGGTGAATGCGTAATGGTAGATATAGCCGGACTGGAAGCGGCGCATCAGCACGGCAGTTGCAGCCACCACCCGAGCCGTGCCGTTGACGAAAAATCCGTCAATCACTTTTACATCGCCGAATTTCCATAGCCCCCTGCCGAGACCGCGTGCGCCGCTCGCAAAGAACCAGGAATAGAATTCATCAATGAAATATTTACGCTCGAGCAGTATGGAAAGCGGCCCCGCAGCCTTTTTTATTTTCCCTGGCAAATCGGTTCTCACCAGGTAAAAATACCATGCGGTAACGATTCCCCCGACAGAAAGCCAGAATGGTATGGTCGTTAGGGCATGGGTCATCATTGCCAATATGCCATGATATTCCAGCGACATTTTGGCCATTGCCTCGTGCTGCGGCATGATTTGTATGGTGCTGCCAAAATAATTCCCGAACAGGATGGGACCAATGAGCCAGCCGGCCCCGATGGAAGGTATGGCAAGGACAATGAGCGGCAGCGTCACCACCCAGGGCGATTCATGCAGATGCTCTTCGGTGTGATGATCCATTCGCGGCTTGCCATGGAACGTCATGAAAAGCAGGCGGAAGGTGTAAAACGCGGTAACGAATACCGTTGTCACCCCACAGAAATAGGCGAAGCCGGCACCGGGGATCGTGGCGAAGTGTAATGCTTCAATGATTGAATCCTTGGAGAAAAAGCCGGATAAACCAGGTACGCCCGCGCTTGCCAGCGCAGCGATGAACATGGTCCAGTACGTAATGGGCATATATTTCTTCAGGCCACCCATTTTCCGCATGTCCTGCTCGTGATGCATGGCAATAATTACGGAGCCCGCGCCCAAAAATAATACGGCCTTGAAAAAGGCATGGGTCATCAGGTGGAAAATTCCTGCCGAGTAAGCCGATGCGCCGAGCGCCATGGTCATGTAACCCAATTGTGAAAGGGTCGAATACGCCACGACACGCTTGATGTCGGTCTGCACGATTGCCACCAACGCCATGAATAGCGTCGTGATGCCGCCAATCACCAGCATCACTGACAATGCGGTCTCAGTTAACTCAAATAGCGGCGACATACGCGCCACCATGAAAATTCCTGCCGTCACCATCGTGGCGGCATGAATCAATGCAGAAATAGGTGTTGGACCTTCCATCGAATCCGGCAGCCACACATGTAGCGGAAACTGTGCGGATTTACCCATTGCGCCGACGAAGAGCAGAATACAGATGGCGGACAACAATTCCCATGATGTGCCGGGAATAATCTCGATTGTCTGCGTCGCGGCCTGTGGCGCCTGGGCGAATACAGCCGCATAGTCCAGTGTGCCGAAATACATCAGTACCAGAGCAATGCCGAGAAGAAAGCCAAAATCCCCGACGCGATTAACCATGAAAGCTTTCAGGTTGGCATAAATTGCCGTCGGGCGTGTATACCAGAACCCGATGAGCAGATAAGAAACGAGCCCCACCGCTTCCCAGCCAAAGAAAAGCTGGAGAAAGTTATTGGACATCACCAGCATCAGCATGGAGAACGTGAAGAGCGAGATGTAGCTGAAAAAACGCTGATAACCGGGATCCTCGTGCATATAGCCAATGGTATAAATATGCACCATCAAGGAAACAAAACTCACCACAACCATCATCGTGGCGGAGAGTTGATCGATCAGGAAGCCGATTTCAAAGCGCGTATCGCCGGATGTCGCCCAGGTATAAACGGCTCCATCATAGATATTCCCTTTCAACACATCCAGAAAGATGGTGACGGACGCAGCGACGCAGACGAGCATCAGGGCAATCGTAATACGATGGCTCCAGGTTGGACCGATCAGGCGACCGAACAACCCGGCGATAAGCGCGCCTGCCAGAGGCGCCAAGGGCGCCAATAGATATAGTTTTTGCATCTCAGTCATGAAATTCAGTTTTTATTTTTTGAACCACTAAATACCTGAACCGGTTTCCCACTCGCAAAATTACCCTTTAAGTTTGTCCAGGTCGTCCACATTGATGGTGTGCAGACTACGGAACAGCACCACCAGAATCGCCAGGCCAATGGCGGATTCTGCCGCGGCCACCGTAAGGATGAAAAACACGAAAATCTGCCCTGCCGTGTCCTGGAGATAATACGAGAATGCGACAAAATTCATGTTTACGGCCAGCAGCATCAGCTCAATCGCCATCAACAGGATGATTACATTTTTCCTGTTGAGGAAAATACCGACAATGCTGATGGCAAACAGGATCGCACCGAGAACCAGGTAATGGGATAACGAAACCAAACTGCGCCCCCTTTCAGGACAACGTCAAAACACAACCATGTAAATTAATTTTATTCTTTCTTTTCGGATGGCATCGATACCATACGGATCCGGTCTTCGCGCTTCACCGCTACCTGCTTCGCCACATCCATCGATTTGGTGCCGGTACGCTGCCTCAGCGTCAGCGCGATAGCGGCTACTATCGCCACCAGCAGAATGACAGCCGCCAGTTCGAACGCATAGACATACTCCGTGTAAATCAAGCGTCCCAGCTCCTTGGTATTACTATAATCCGCTGCGCGCGCCGGCGGAGCCGGCATTTGATCGGCGCCGAACTGCTTGCCCATCAATACTGCGGCCATCTCGGTCGCCATCACCAATGCAAGGAATGCACCAAACGGAAACCATTTCCAGAATCCTTCGCGCAGGTAATCAAGATTGATATCCAGCATCATCACGACAAACAGGAACAGCACCATGACTGCACCGACATACACCAATACCAGCGTGATGGCGAGAAACTCCGCCTCCAGCAACAACCATAACCCCGCGGAAGTAAAAAAAGCCAGCACCAACAGCAACGCGGAATGTACAGGGTTGCGAGCGGTGATAACGCCGAGGGCGGATGCTACCAGCACCGCCGAAAAAAAATAAAAAATTATATCCGGAAAACTCATATGGGCATTTCTGTCAATTCGAAGCTATGGAGCGAACTCGCGCAGGTTAACCAGACAAAGCCCTTCATTTTCATTTTTTTCCAAGAGGGGTCTGAAACGACGCGGATAATCTGCATCTCCAAAACATGGCTTATAAAAGTGGCCCCGTGCATGTCACCACGAGATTTAACGGTAGCCCGCATCCGCTGCCCTATCCTTCGCTATCTGCTCCTCATACCGGTCCCCAACCGCCAGGAGCATCTGCTTGGTATAAATCAAATCTCCGCGTTTCTCTCCGTGGTACTCCAGGATACGGGTCTCGACAATGGAATCTACGGGACAGGATTCCTCGCAGAAACCGCAGAATATGCATTTTGTCAGGTCTATGTCATACCGCGTGGTTCGGCGCGTGCCGTCATCGCGCTGTTCGGATTCTATCGTAATCGCCAGTGCCGGACACACCGCCTCACACAGTTTGCAAGCGATACAGCGCTCTTCTCCGTTTGGATATCGCCTGAGCGCATGCAAACCCCTGAATCTGGGAGACTGGGGTGTTTTCTCCTCGGGGAAGTGCACGGTGATTTTACGCGCGAACAGATATCTCCCGGTTAGCATCATCCCCTTGAGCAGTTCGAACAACAGGAAGGTACGGAAAAAATCCTTGATACGATTCATGACTTTCTCCTCTCTCAGTGAAACCACAAATTAAGGGGAAACGCATTCCGGATCGACGGCGGAAATTGCATCACCAAACCTACCACCAGTATCCAGACTAGCGTGATCGGAATGAACACTTTCCAACCCAAACGCATAATCTGATCATAGCGGTAGCGAGGAAACGTGGCGCGGAACCAGAGAAAACAAAACAATAAAAACCCTATTTTCAATATGAGCCATATGAAACCGGGAATCAGCGTAAATGGCGCGATATTGACCGGTGGTAGCCAGCCACCCAAAAATATGATAGTGGCAAGGGTGGCCACCAGAATCATATTGGAGTATTCCGCCAGAAAGAATACCGTGAAAGCCATGCCGGAATACTCGACGTGGAACCCGGCTACAATTTCAGATTCGCCCTCAGCCACATCGAAAGGTGCGCGGTTGGTTTCCGCGACACCAGAAATAAAATACACCAGAAACATGGGAAACAAGGGAAAGAAGTACCAATTAAGTAAACTGCCACCCTGCTGGCCCATAACGATGTCCACCAGATTCAGGCTCTGTGACATCATTAGCACACTGACCAATGCAAAACCCATTGCCAGCTCATACGATACTACTTGCGCTGCGGAGCGCATCGCGCCGAGGAACGCATATTTGGAGTTGGATGCCCAACCCGCAATGATAACCCCATAAACACCCATGGAAGTCATGGCCAAAATATAAAGTAGCCCTGCATTGATGTCCGCCAACACTACTTCCGGAGAAAACGGCACTACCGCCCAGGCTGCCAATGCAGGTGCGAATGTCAACACCGGCGCGAGCACAAACAGAACCTTGTTCGCACCGCTGGGAATGATGATTTCTTTCATCACCGCCTTAACCGCATCGGCAATAGGTTGTGCCCAGCCTCCCAGCCAGGGAATCCCGAAGAATGTCACCCGGTTAGGGCCGACACGCATCTGCATGGAGGCGATAATCTTGCGTTCGGCGAACGTGAGGTAAGCCACGGCGAGCATCAATGGCAGCACGATGGCAAAAATCAACAGCACGTCCTTTGCCAGGATGTACAAAGCTGGTCCCCACTCCGGACCGAAAAAATCCCCGAATAATTGTTGTGCGTATTCCATCAAATAACCCTGATTTCTTCCATCACAATTTTTCCACCGCGATTTCGCCGAACATTCCGCCTAGCGCTGCAGTCAGAGGATGAGCGGAAGCCAGGCGCACGCAATTGGCAGGCAACTTATCGTCCCTGGCTGCAGGCAACTCAAGCTCACCTTCTCCCTGTCTCAGCCTAACGTTGTCCCCGGCTTGTATCCCAAGCCTGCCCATGAGGTCACCCGGCATCCATGCCACCGGCGCGGCTGCGTCGCGCGTGCGCTGCAGCGACTCGGCACGCCGCACGATGGGATCGGCCTGGTATATCGGCACCTCTCCGATACGCTGTATTCCGCTGCCCATCGATTCGCCTGGCGGCCCAATGTCATCCAGGGAAAAACGCTTCAGATGATTATCCAAACGAGCGCTGACGTCGCTGGAGCCAGGCAATATCTCCGCACGCACTTGTTCGGGCGTTTCATAATCAAAGCCATCAACCTCCAGCATATTGCCCAACACCCGCAAAATCTTCCAGGCTGGACGCGTTTCCCCGAGCGGCGCCACAACGCCATTAAAGCTTTGCACCCGGCCCTCGATATTAATGAACGTACCCGACGTCTCGGTGAACGGCGCACCGGGAAGCAATACATCGGCATACTCCCCCTGAAGGATGGCATGGCTTTTGTATGCGGTTATCATCACAACCAGCTCCGCCGCTTCCAGCGTTTTCACGGCTTGCTGAGGGTCGTAGCTATCCAGTTCCGGTTCCAGATTCATCAGGATGTAAGCCCGGCACGGTTCGGCCCTGATGGCCGCAGGACCGCCAGCGCTCATCCCCAGCATTTGCGAAGCATTCAGGCTTCCCATTCCCGATTGAGTGCCAGCGGGCCCTGCCAGCGCATCATTGGCCGGAATTGCCCCGGCGATATAAGCGCCGACACTGTTGGCGGCCTCGCCTAATACACCGAATCGCGCGTCGGTAATTTGCGCGAGATGTTGTGCCAGCGCATGAATATCCGTATATTGCGGGTGATGTTGAGCCAGGTTGCCGAGGAATATTGCCGCGGGCTTGTTATTGATGAGGCTTGCTGCCATCGCACGCGCAGTATCGCTGACGCTGATTGCCGCCAGCGCATTTTCTACCTCGGCAGGAATTTTCTCTCCGGTCGACTCGGCGGCAGCTTTCAGGACCTGCGCCAGCATCGCTGCCATTGCGGCGGGCGCGACGATAGCGCGATTCGCTATGCTGATAAATAGATCATCGTCCACCGGATTGATCAGGTTCAATTGCGCGCCCTGCTTTACCGACTGGCGCAAACGCTGCGCGATCAGCGGGTGATCCTTACGCAGTGTGCTGCCAATAATAAGCGCCGACTTCAGCCGGGAAACTTCCGCGATGCTCATACCGAGCCAGGGAATCCCTTGCGAACGATCCGCGCGAAAGTCGGATTGGCGCAAACGGTGATCCACATTCTCGCTACCCAGTCCTCGAACCAGTTTCTGTAGCAAGTAGAGCTCCTCCAGCGTACTGTGAGGAGAACCCAGCGCACCGATACTCTGCGCTCCATATTTTTCTTTTGCGGCTTTCAACCCATTGGCCGCGAATTCAAGCGCGGTTTGCCAGTCGCATTCCTGCCAATGGTCGCC
>JBDSOQ010000149.1:0-13704 GCA_039914755.1 Nitrosospira sp.
TAGCCGTAATCTGCGAACCATCGTTTGTACCGGCGGCTATCTGCTCCCCTCAATTGCGGGCATACATATGATGGGTGCGACGCACAGCTTCAATGATGAGGCAATTGATTTGCGCATAGCCGACCATACCAAAAATTTATCCCGATTGATAGAAATATCGGCAGTATTGGCCAGATCGATGAATACGGATTCGTTGGATATTAGTCAGCTTGACGGCCGTGCATCGGTAAGAGCCTCTCTCCCCGGCGCAATGCCGCTGGTGGGAAAATTATTGCCCGGGCTATATACCAGCCTGGGCCACGGGACTCGCGGCTTGATAAGCGCGGGACTTTCCGGCGAATTGATCGCGTCGGCATCATGTGAACGGTTGCTGCCCCTGCCATTGGCTGTGGTTAATGCGCTTGCTCCTGTCGCGAAGCGTGCAGGAGAGACTTCAAGTTATATGGTCAACCCGGCGAGCGGGATACGCTCATCAGGAACCTGAATAATCTGCCGTGGGTTTGCGACTGGCGGCTGGCGATAGCGAAAGGTGTACTTTGGTCCAATGGGCAACGCATCTTAAAACCCGTAAAATACGCATATCTCTCCCGGCCATGCATGGCATCTGGACAGTTCCCCCTGAACCTACACCAGGAACCAGGCCCTGATCTCAGCCATTCCGCCCGATCTGCGGCGGGAGAGCAGTTCTAACCCCGCTTACAGAGGAGCCTTATGAAAGCCAAACCCAAGCGTGAATCACTGCAAGCCGCACAATCCCTTCAGGCAGCGCAACCGCTTATACCGATCAGCTACTGGACCAGTGCTGCCATCGGCATTACGGCCTATGTATTTGAAGAGTCAGAGGCTGCCATACGCAGGTCCGGCCTGGTTCCCGAATGGGTGAGTTATCCGGCAGAACGCGCGGGCAACGGAATTGCTGTACCGGCACATCATCTTTTTCCTAATTACCTGAAGCTTCTGAGGCTGGAAAGTGGGCGATTACGCCTCATAATCGATGTCCGCGCCGTACTGAAAAAAGATATGAACTTCCAGTGCTTTCTTGGGGGCTTGCTGGCGGATACCAATCTTACTTTAGTCAAGAAAGAATCTGCATGAATCGGATACGACTATAACCGAATACGCATCCAAGTTAATTCAAGCGCTTGAAAAAAAAGGCCAGGCTTTTGCCTGACCCTTTTGTTTTGATATGAAGACCCAACAGATTCGAACCTGCGATCCCCGATTTATCGGCCGGCAAGCGTTCCCTGCCTTGCTTTCAATTATCTATACTGACTCAACAACCACCAGCTAAAGCGGGTAATTGCTGAGTTGTTCATTCTTTCAACGTCATCCTGATTCTCGCCTGCGCGTCCGCCTTATTAAGGGCTGAAATCTGCCGCCCGAAAGCATCGCGGGTTTTTCTGTCAGCCTGGGCGCTCTTGATGCTGCGCTCGCAGCGCCATCGCTTGCCCGTCTTCGTAACGACCAATCGCATTTCGCTGCGATCATGGGGAATGTGGCAGTGGTAGCAATAAATGGATGTAGGCATGGTTAAATATGAAGATTATTGGAGGTTTCGCGCTGAGGCAGCTCGCCGCTAGCCTAAAAAAATCAGGGATTAGGCGTACTGCCTAACCCCTTGCTATATAGCTTCTGACTCAAACCCACGAGCACCTTGATTCGCAGCCAGTTACACAACCATAACAATTGATATTATATATCAATTACTTATATAGTAGCAATTGTATCATGAATTTTCGGTCGGTGTACGGGTAAGTTCTTGATATTTAAATATTCTGGATTTGTCTCACGCGATATGCGCATATCCTTGCGTTCCGGCAATGAGCACAGCCATGCTTGCGTAGGAAATCAAGCATAAGAGGTAGCCGAAGAGCACTTTTATGCGCTGCGATCCACACGTGGCATGTCCGAAAATTTCAACCTATAGCCAGTGCGCTCCGGCAATCCACCGAAGTGCGCTCAGGCTCGGCATAAACATATACTCGCCCCCTTTCAGATGATTGAAGGTTGTCACGCCTCGGACTCTGTGACGTGCAGGCTCGGCGGGGATCGTGAATAGCCCCGGTTGTTCGTGGAGCGCAACGATCGGGTCACGTTCGTCGCCCAGGTCAACGAAATTACCGCGGTTGATCCATTCTTGCTGCATGAACTCGATGGTATCGAAGGCGCGTGCGCTGATGAAAATGAAGAATATGCCGCGGTCGCCCTTTGCATCGCCGGCGGTTGTGACATCGGCTGTCCATTTTGGTCCAAAGGTGGATGAACGTCTGATAATGCGATGAATGTTCGGGTCCGTCAGAATCGTGAGCACGCTGTCGCGCGGATTCAATCGACGCATATGGCTGGAGTGCGGGCAAAGCAGCCCTTTGTGATCTTCGGAAAAATCGAAGTCGTTGTTGCGCGCAGGGTCAGCGCCGAGCGCTGCGTCGTCGTGCTCGGGTGCGAGAGTGAGCGGGGCGCCACTGCGCCAGCGCCCGAACATCTTGGCGCCCAAACGGTGCTGCCCCAATTCATCGCTGCTATTAGCCTTGAGGAAATCGTTGAACGCACCGACCTGGCTGAGATATTTTCGAATCACCACGAAGCTGCCGTTAGTGCCAAGCGCGGCAGGCTCGGGCATCCCGCGAGGCTGACCTGTCTCGCTGTTTTCCCCCAGAATGAACTCACCAGCCGCGATGGCCCGCTCTTGCCCGGGCTGCGCGTCGACGCCACTGCCGGCAATGGTCGGCTGCGAAATTGAATCGCGAAACCCGAATGGGTTTTCCGCATCCTCGTCCGCGCCAAACTCGTGCGTTCCCACCAGCGTTACTCCCGACGACGTGTCGAGCTCGTGCATCGCTCTTGCAACGGCAGCGTCACGCGCCGCCACATCGTGCGCACCAATCGTGATCGCGATATGGCACGCCCCGGGCGCGAATGTGTGCTCCCAGTTTTCGGGCGCATTGCCTGCAAAATCGCGCAGCTGCCCAGCACGCGCGGCCATGCCCTGTTGAAACGCAAGCGGAAAGCTTGCAAGCGAGGTATTCGGCACACCCAGCGCCTTTAGCCCGGCGTGACTGATCGCAACGCCTGCCCAGGTATCCATGTCGTCCGTCCAGTTTGCCGCAGATGGTATGTGAGGCACCAGCCGGGCCAGCAGATCGCGACCACCCCCGGCGTCATCCACGTGAAGCATCGCGTGGATGCCAACATAGGGCTCTGGCCTTGATCGCAGGATAAATGCCTGAATATCATCGAGCGCGAGGGTCACGAACTCTCGGCGGAAGCGTGCGGCAATGCTGCGAATGATCGACATCAGTAGTCAACCCCTTCTGGTTGCCCGATGTGATCCGTCAACTTCCGGAGTGCGTTTGCGGTTCTGTCGTCGAGCGACTCGGCGTCTGCCATCGTATCGAGAAACTCGTTCAATGCGTGCTCGGTACGCTGATAGCGCCGTACATCGACGACCGTCACTTGGGGATTGGCGACAAACCAGCCCGCGGCAGTGATCTGGAGGCCGGCGATGAAATCCTTGACTTCCGGACTGGCGATTCCCGGCCACCCCTCGACGCTGGAAAAAAGAAGGTCCATCAAGTCGGGGATCTTCGTCGCAAAGTCATCAATGTACGTATCCCAGTCCCCATCATATGTCGTCGCAAAGAGGACTCGCCGATCGCCGTCAAAGAATACGAACCGCATGTCGTGGAGCGTCGATACACGCTGAGCACCATCCATGTTGCCATGCGTCAAATCGAAAATGCGACGCAGGCGATCCGCGCCCCCGAGTTTGAGCTTCGCAATAACCGTGAGCTCGGACACATTGCCCGACTGCATACCCACGCGCCCGGCGCTGTCAGCCGTACCCTTGAGATCGGGATTATGCTTTCGGATGATCCCCTCGAGCTTAATCTTCGCCAGTTCAGGCGCATCGCTCACGACTTCCTCGATCTTGCGGCGAATGGCCTGAAGCTTCGTCTCGTCAAGGCCATCCCCATCCTTGTGCGCGTCGCTCATACTGTTTCTCCTTGCGTTAGTCGGGAACCTCATCAATGTTGCCCGGTTCGATTCGCGGCTGCATGTTCATCGCGTGCCGGAAAGCGGTCGAGCGTTCGTAAGCCTGGATGCGGATTCGCATAATCGAGCCAAGCGGGCGATGCTCGGCGATACCATGCCACGGATTGAACGAGAGAATATCGTCTCCATATACACGCCGTGCGGGCGAGAAAGCCTCTTGCTGCGGGATGTGGATGGTCGCGACGGGGCTGTGTGGTGAAAGCTCGGGCTTCCACAACACCGCCGCATCCTCAACCGGCATTTCCACGAGATCGGTGCAAAGCTGAGCACGCATCTCGTACTGTGCGCCCTCACGGCGAAAGTGCTCGACGACAACATCGCGCATTCTGGATTCATCCATATCCTCGATGCTGGCACCGGTTAACGCCCGAATATTGTCCGACAACGGCGCGACGCTGACCTTGGCAATATGATCGCCGAAGCGTATCGCTGCCATCGAATGGAACGTCTCACCGAGGAGATTATCATTGTCGCGACCGAGGCCGCGCAAGGTAGCGCCCGGCTCTACGCCTACCGCCTCGACCGCGCCGGCGACACCATGCGCGGCCCCCGCTAACGCGCGCTGAAAGAACTCGGGCGCCGCCGCGTTCTTCTCCAGCAGGCCGAGCATTTTCTTATACTCGAGAACGGTTCCGAAACTGAGCGTCGGAATGTTGACCATCAGGAAATCCTGGTTGTGCCCAGAATCGTCGGACAGCAGGCGCTCGCCCACAACACCGATCACCTTCATCGCAAAGCCGCGAGCCGCGGGCACTTGATCGGAATGCAGGTCTCCTTGCGCGGAGGAAAGGCGAATGACAATAGGGTATTGCGCAGCGGGCCGGGCAAATATTCCTTGCGCGAGTTCTGGAGCCAATCTGTCACGCACTATCAGTGTGCCCTTCAGGAACCCGTGGCTCTTCGCGTGTGCATCACGGATGGCATGGCGGTGCACGTCGAATGTACGACGTTGGGTCACGCTCATCGCTGTAATAATCTCGTCGATCAGGGCGGCTTCGTCTTCAATGAGCGTTTCGACATCTTCGGTGTAGCGGATCGGATGCATTCCCCACCTCACTTTGTAACTCCGCTGAAACCTGAGTGTGCTAAATCGGCAGGCACATGAATGCCCCGATCGCTTGCTTTGCAGGAAAAACCAGTGTAGCACGGCATATATTGCCGCGCATCCTTTCAAGAAATTTACGCTCCGTCATCGCGCTGCAAAGTATTAAAATCAACAAGTACTCTTTGCAGGATCTGGAACTGGAACCCACATTCAACCTGAGTCCAGTAGTTGGACGGGGAAGAGTAAGAAGCTTTTGAGCACCCCGCAAGGCGTAACAACGCGGAACGGTACGACCACGCAGGGCGGGAGCATTGCTTTCCGAAGTCTTGGGCGGAGAGCAGGTTCAGAGCAGCTAAGCTGTTGTAGAACAAAACACCCTTTAACTCTGCATGTAGTGAGACCCGCCCCCTACTCTGCCACAAGATAAATAAGATTTCTTTTACCCCAGGATATCCCTGTCAACTCCATTGCTGGGACACAAAACGGGGATATAACGTCGCATTACTCAACGTCAGAACTGAGAAATTGATTAATGCGGCAAACCGTGTCTGTGAAACTGATTCACGCAAAACTCACGGGCACGTTATGCGGAAAAGAAAAACCGCCTAGTGCGCTAACACGTAGACGGTTGGTTTTATTTATTATTATTGGCGCGCCCGGCAGGATTCGAACCCACGACCCCTTGGTTCGTAGCCAAGTACTCTATCCAACTGAGCTACGGGCGCTGAAGCTGGTCATTCGCGCGGAAAATTGGCGATTCGCGTTGCCATATTTCCACGCGTGAACTGATTTATTATACCAGAGCGATATACCCTCAGGTCAAAGCTATTTTTACTGACTCCGAGCTTGATGGGTCGCAAACCCATTCGGAGTCGCCGCCTGAAACGCTCGGCGCTTATATAGGCCAAATACAGCAGCAATCAAGCGATAGTCGATCACAAATACGCCAGTATCTTCTTTAACGGTATATTTAGCCTGGATCAGGCTCGTGCTAAAGTATCGGAGCCGGGATGCTGTCTGACTCCCAAGGTTTTTTAACCACACGAATAAGAGGATATCTTTATGCAATTCATCATCTCTGGAAGTCACGGAACAGACGATCCAACCATGGCAACCCTGCCTTTCATGGCTGCAAAAGCCGCACGGGAGCAAGGGAATGACGTAATTCTATTTCTGTGGAATGAGGCAGTAACGCTGGCGTGCCCTGGGATCGGCGATCACATCACGGGCGTAAATTTGCCGCCGTTAAAAGATACTTTAGTGGCTATACAAACGGCAGGCATCCCCATTTGGGTGTGCGGTGCTTGCGCTGTTGCGCGAAAGATTGGCGAGCCCGATCTTGTATCCGGTGCGCTGATCAAGAACATGGGAGACTATATCAAGGCCGTGGCCGAGCGTGATAAGTGTGTCGCTTTTTGATGTTCTTTCTGATGTTGTAAGCCAGACGGCAACGCAACTCATCCTGATGAACCTAAAATTCGGGAATGAGCACCGCCGCACCGGTTAGCTTCCCTTCACGCAGCCTCGTCAATGCTGTATTCGCCTGACTGAGCGGCAATGATTCCGTAGTTACCCTGATTGGCACTTCTGGCGCCAGCGCCAGAAATTCTTCGGCATCCCTGCGGGTGAGATTGGCGACTGAGACCAGACGCTTTTCACGCCATAGAATATCATAGGGGAAACTGGGGATGTCGCTCATATGAATACCCCCACATACGACAATCCCACCCGGACGAATCGCTCGCAATGCGGCAGGCACCAGCGCGCCTACCGGTGCAAAAATGATAGCCGCATCGAGCGCTTCGGGCGGCATCATGTCCGAGCTGCCTACCCACTCAGCACCCATCCTTCCGGCGAAATCCTGCGCCACGGTATCCCCAGGACGTGCGAATGCAAACAATTTTCGTCCCTGATGAATCAGAATCTGGGCCACGATATGGGCGGCGGCGCCAAATCCATAAATGCCGACCCGTTCCGCATCTTCCGTCATCCTGAGCGCACGATAGCCAATTAGACCGGCACACATCAGGGGGGCCGCTTCAACATCGCTATAAACGCCAGGTATGCGAAAACAATACCGCGCATCGGCGACAGTGTACTCGGCATACCCGCCATCGATCTGATAACCCGTGAATTTGGCGGTAGTACATAAATTCTCCTGCCCACTGCGGCAGTACCGGCAATGGCCGCAGGTCCATCCCAACCAAGGGATGCCGATCCGCTCACCGATAGAAAAATTACGGACATTCGTTCCGCACGCCACCACTCGACCGATAATTTCATGGCCCGGAATAATAGGTAATTTTGGATCAGGCAATTCGCCGTCAACCACATGTAAATCAGTGCGACAAACAGCGCAGGCCGCAATCTTGACAAGCAACTCATCAGGGCCTGGTTGTGGTCGAGGCAAGCAGCGAATCTGAACCGCTTGACCTGGCCCTTCCAGAACCATTGCACGCATGAAATCGTTTAGCGTAGACATGTCAAATATCGATTGATGAACCTCCGTCGAGCCGTCCCATTGTTGACCCACTCAAGCCCCCTCGGTCGGCGGTACGAGCACGCGACCAGTAAAGCCTGCGCTGAATAGTCTCTCAGCGCCACGGCACAATTACTCATACCATTCTTCCCTCCAATATCGGGAGCGAGGATATAATGTGACGCTCCATTTTTACACTAGCAGCAAAAAAGAGGATTAACAAGAATAAAGCAGTTGCAGATACTACCGCGACGATTGAGTTGCATATACAGGTGAGGAGACGATCCAACTCATGGACAATCATTAGAATATGCCCACACAGACGCAACCGCTAGTCGCTGCCGTCAGAAGAAGTATTTAATGCTGCGCGGGGTTATGAGCTGGAGGTTGTGTGCTGGCGTGCCGTACAACGCCTTGCCCATCTGCTGACATGCTACCGATTCTTACAGCGCCGCCACGATTGCCCTGAAGCTATTTAATCCCGCTTCGAGGTTTTCGATAATCTCGCCCGCCAGTTCATCCGGCTCCGGCAGGTTATCCAGATCGGCGAGGGTTTTGTCCTTGAGCCAGAAAATATCCAGGCTGGTTTTATCGCGCGCGATAACTTGATCAAAGTTGAATTTACGCCAGCGGCCTTCGGGGTTTTGTTCGTTCCATGTTTCCTTGCGCTCGTGGCGGTTGAGCAGGTTGTAGCAAGCGATGAATTCCTGTAAATCCTCGAAACGCAGCGGCTTCTTCTTCAACGTGTGATGAACGTTGGTACGATAATCGTAATACCATACCTCCCTTGTCCACGACTCTTTGCTGGCGGCGCGGTTATCGAAGAACAACACATTCGCTTTCACTCCGTTGGCGTAAAAGATGCCGGTGGGCAGGCGCAGGATGGTGTGGAGGTCGGTGGTTTCCAGTAATTTCCTACGCACTGTTTCCCCCGCCCCACCTTCGAACAACACGTTGTCCGGCACCACCACTGCCGCGCGCCCGGTGGTTTTCAGCATGGTGCGGATATGTTGCACAAAGTTGAGCTGCTTGTTGGAGGTAGTGGCCCAGAAATCCTGCCGGTTGTAAGTCAGGTTGTCCTTCTCCTGTTCGCCTTCCTCGTTGGTAAAACTCATCGAACTCTTCTTGCCGAACGGCGGATTAGCCAGCACATAATCAAAGCGGTGGCCGGAATCGGCCACCAGCGCATCATTGGGCGAAACCATGCTCTCGCCGTCGATCTCGCCAATGTTATGCAAAAACATGTTCATCAAGGCAAGGCGACGCGTGCCTGCTACTATCTCGTTGCCGTGAAACGTTTCATGTTTGAGAAATGCCTTCTGCGTCTTGTCCAGTTGATGCGCGGCTACCAGAAAATCATAAGCCGCCAGAAAGAATCCACCCGTGCCGCAAGCCGGGTCGGCAATGGTCTTGCTGGGTTCAGGCCGCACGCATTCCACCATCGCACGAATCAGGGCGCGCGGAGTGAAGTATTGCCCCGCGCCGGACTTGGTGTCTTCCGCGTTACGTTCCAGCAACCCCTCGTAGATGTCACCCTTCACATCCGCGCCCATCGTCACCCACTGCGTTTCGTTCACCATATCGATCAGGCGATACAGCTTGGCCTGGTCCTGAATCTTGTTCTGGGCCTTGGTGAAAATCTGCCCCAGCATCCCCGGCTTGTTGCCCAGTTCGCGTAGTAGCGTCACATAATGCACTTCCAACTCCGCCCCGCGCCCGGCCTTCAGGCTCTGCCAGTTGTATTCAGCCGGGATATCAACCCTGCGGTTGTACGGCGGCTGGCTGTATTCATCCGCCATTTTCAGGAAAATCAGATACGTGAGCTGCTCCAGGTAATCGCCATAGCTCACGCCGTCATCGCGCAACGTGGTGCAAAAACTCCAGACCCTGGAAACGATGGACGCGGTGGCGTTCATGCGCGTACCTTCTTGTTGTTGGCGTGCGTGGACTTCTCTGCCTTGATGCGTGCTAGTAGTGCCAAGGCGGGTTCATCGTGCGGGTCTTGAGTCACCAACTGGCCGGAAAAGGCTTTCTTCAAAATGGACTGACGCAGGGCCTCGGCTTGTTGCAGAGAGATGGTGATAGTTTGATCGAGATTCTCCATCAATAAGATTTTTTCATTGATAAGCCCCAATATTTTTTCTGATTCAAATATGGCAACAAGTGGTATTGCCATGCTTTCGAGCTTACCTGCACTGAGGTGGTTGATTCCTACCCCACCAGATAAGTTAAAAAAAACACCAGAAATATAGTACATCTTAAAAACCCAAAAGAGATATTCGCTCAACTCGTCCAGCGACCGGACTCGAATTACGGTATTTTGAAAGCAACACTCTTCAATCTCACCTCGCCAAACAGCAGGCTTACCCACTTGATTGGCACTTCCAGAAGCTTCTGAAAGTAGCACATCACCAGACTTTAACAAAAACCGCGCCCGTTCTTGCGGCTTAAATTCCATATCTAACACATCTTTCAGATTCAATCCGCTATCCGTTAAATTTCCTGCCCTGATATATTTTGTTGGGAAATTATTTGAACGATTATTTGGCGAGCGTTGGCGACCAAGTTGGACATCTGCAATTTCACCCACACGAATCCATCCCCACCCCTCCGGCAGCTCAGGCAATTCGGCCAGTTCTTCGGCGGTCAGCGGCAGTATGATTTTTGGAGCTTTGGGTTTGCTGCCTTGTTTGCCGGCAGCCTCCCAATCGACCAGTTGTTGCTGGTAACGTTGTGCTCGCTTGGTCTGGATACGCTTCAGCAACGCATCGGCGCTTTCCAATTTGTCCTTATTTTCTTCACGCCATTGCGCGGTGAGCCTGCCCTCGAAGGCGTGTTTAAGCAAGGCTTTGCGATACACCTTGAGCTGTGCGCGGGCGGCCTTCAGGTTTTCGATGCCCTTGTCCAGTTCGGAAAATAGCTCCTCGATTTTGGCGACGATGCGGTGTTGTTCGGAGAGTGGCGGAAGCAAAATTCCCGTTGATTCAAATCTGCCTTTTGTAACATGAACCATCCCAGAGCCATGAGCCTTGGCATAAAGCTCTGCCGTGATCTTCTCCAGGAGATAAAAAACGAATAGCTTGGTGGTGCACTTTTTTGAGTGAACAATAAAATATGCTGATTAAGCCAAGCATCGCCACCATGCCAGATGTATGCACCGAGTGAGGCAGACCAAGCAAACAGCAGATCACCATTTCTCACCAGATACTTTTCTTCATGATTTTCTGGGGAGAAATTGTATTTCGCTTCTATGTTATTCAAGTTTTGGATTCGAATTATTGGCTTGCCAGCGTCTTTCCACTCGGTTGGTTTGAAAGCTCGTCCATTAACGTACTCGGCCAGATCGCCAACAGTAGCCATAGCCCAGCCGTTGGGCAGAATTACTTCACCCATCTTCACGCAACCAGTACCTGATTCAATTCATCAAGCAACGTATCCGTCTTCGCGCCGAACAGTTGATACATCCTGCCCAGCCCGCCTTGCCCGTCGAACGGTGACATTTCCAGATCGTCGCGCTCGATATGGAATGAGTTGGCAACATGGTCGCGAATCATGCGCAGCCATTCCATCTGTTCTTCGTTGAATTTTTCGCTACCGCCGGAGTGGTGTTTCATTACCCAGTTCTGGAAGTTGCGGCGCACCGTCTCGTCGAAAGCGGAAAGTTTGGCATCCATGCCGCAGACGCGGCGGATCAGCGCGACCAGCGCGGTGAGCTCGCTGATGGGCTGCGCGCCTTTGTAGTCGTCCAACTGGCGATACGCCTGCCACACGCGTAGTGGGGCAAGCTTGGGGTTGTTGGTCTTGAGCTTGTCCAGCACTTGGCGGATCAACTCGAAGCTGAGTTCGCGCCGCCGGTAGGGCTGGCTGAAAAAGATAGTGAGCGCTTCGATGTTGTCCCGATTCGCCTTCAGATAATCGGCGAATTCACCAATGAGGGCTTGCGCATTGCCGGCAGCATCCCTGTCCCACTCGGCACGCAACAGGCTGTCAAGGTTGTCGTGATCGATGGTTTGTTCCTTGTCGCGGCGGATGGTGTCGAGAAGTTCGACCAACTCCCCATTCAATACACGGGCAGCGGCACTCACCAATTGCGTTTGCGCCTGCTGGCGTTTGCCCTCGCCGGGTTCGGTGCCTATGGGCTGCCCGGCCAGTTCCAGCGCCTTGGCTTCGATGTTGTCGGCATCGATTGCTGCAAACAATCTGCCGACCAATTGAGTCAATTCCACGCCTCCGGCAGCTTCCCGGATATGCCGTTGCTCATCAGTATCGAGTTGCTTGTTGAGCCGCGCCAGCCGTGCGGCGAGTGACGATACCGTGTCTTCATCCGTCGCACCCATCATCACGCTCATCGCCAGATCTTTCAGCGGCACGCTCGGCTTGGTAATAAGCGGCTGGCTGGCGGTTTTGAGCGATTTGGTGACGCCGATGGCATCCACGATCACATAGTGGGTCTTGGCGCTGATGGCGGAAGGGGTGACTTTTTTCAGGTCGTCCATGTCCAGCGTGCGCGTGCCCCGGCCTTTCATCTGTTCGAAGTAGTTGCGGCTTTTCACGTCGCGCATGAACAACAGGCATTCCAGGGGCTTGACATCGGTGCCGGTGGCAATCATGTCCACGGTGACGGCGATGCGCGGGTAATAGGCGTTGCGAAAATCCGCCAGCACCGATTTGGGGTCTTCCTCGATCTTGTAGGTGAGCTTTTTGCAGAAGGCATTGCCTTCGCCGAACTCTTCGCGCACGCTCTGTATGATGTCGTCGGCGTGACTGTCAGTAATGGCAAAGATGAGGGTTTTTGGTATTTCTTTACGATCCGGAAACATCTCCGGCAGCTTGTCGCGGAAGGCGCGGATGACAGTGCGGATCTGATCGGGATTAACGACGCTGCGATTCAATTGCTGCGCGGAATAGGCTTCGTCTTCGTCCTGCTGTTCCCAGCGTTTCTTGCGCGTGAGCTTTTCGCGTTTTTCCACTTGCTGGCGCGCGTTGATTTGCGCGCCTTGCCGGGTAATTCCCGTTTCGATGACGTAAATTTCATTGCCGACATTCACACCGTCGGCCACCGCTTTTTCGTGGCTGTAATCACTGACTACATTCTTTTTGAAAAAGCCGTAGGTGCGGTTGTCCGGCGTGGCGGTGAGCCCGATCAGGCTGGCGTCGAAATAGTCGATCACTTGTTGCCACAGGTTATAAATGGAGCGGTGGCATTCGTCAACGTAGATGAAGTCGAAAAACTCCGGCGGGATTTTTTCATTGTAGACAACGGGCATGGGCGCCATGCGTGCCGGGGGCAGCGCCAGTTCCGCCGGGTTGATCTCCTCCGCAGCTTCGTCCAGCTCATTGCCTTTCAGGAGAGAATACAGCCGCTGGATCGTGCTGATGCACACCTGGCTGTCGTTTGCGACAAATGAGGACTTGAGCCGCTGCACGTTGTATAGCTCGGTGAATTTGCGATTATCGTCAAGCGGTACATAGGACATCATCTCCTGCTCGGCCTGTTCGCCGAGGTTTCTGGTATCCACCAGGAACAGGATGCGCTCACCATGCGCGTGTTTGAACAGGCGGTAGATGGAGGTAATGGCAGTATAAGTCTTGCCTGCACCAGTTGCCATCTGGATCAGGGCGCGGGGACGGCCGGCCTTGAACGAGGCTTCCAGGTTGTTGATGGCGATTTCCTGGCAATCGCGCAGGCGCAGTTCTCTGGCGGGAAGATGGCCGGGGTTGAGCAGCGGAATATGCTGCAAGCGCTCACGCAGGCTGGCGCCTTGAGCCAGCCATCTCTTGAGCGTTTCGGGCCGGTGAAAACAGAATATCTCGCGCGAGCGCGGCTTGGGATCGCGTGCATCGGTGAAGCGGGTAATGATGCCTGTGCTTTCGTAGAGAAAGGGCAAAGGCACTTTGTTGTTGAACCACTTCAGTCTGGCCGCCGCATAAGCTTCGGTTTGGGATTCATGGGTGGTAAGCCGCTGCGCCTCTTCCGGGCGCTTCGCCTCGATTACGCCCACGGCTTTCTTGTCCACGAACAGCACATAGTCCGCAGGGCCGATATCGGTCTGGTATTCGCGCACCGCCTGACCGGCGCCGGCGTTCAGGTCGATTCTCCTGGCTGACTGAACCACCCAACCCGCCT
>JBDSOQ010000167.1:0-4790 GCA_039914755.1 Nitrosospira sp.
CGGACATCTCCGCGGTGGATTTCTCCGTGGATGCCCTGGCTGTCGCCAAAACAAATGCCTGCGAGCTTGGTGTCGATAATGTGCGCTTCATCGAAGCCGACTGGTTCGATGGCTTTGCCGGTGAAACATTCAACCTCATCGTGTCGAATCCCCCCTATATTGCAGATGGTGACCCACATCTCTCTCAAGGCGATCTGCGCTTTGAGCCGCGCATTTCGCTGGCGGCGGAAGGCGAAGGTCTTGATTGCATCCGCTCGATCATCGCCGCCGCGCCTGCTCATCTGGTCGAAGATGGAGCGCTGTTGCTGGAACATGGCTATGATCAGGCGGAAGCGTGCAGGCAATTATTGAGCGAAGCGGGTTTCAAAAGGGGGTTTTCCCGTCCCGATCTCGCAGGCATCATGCGAGTCAGTGGTGGAGTCCTTGATGGTGCGTAACGTTACATGTGCTGCCGATATGGAAGCGGGGAATATTGACCGGACGAATCAAATCGCTTGTAAAGGACCCGGGTTTCCCCTAAGCTAATTTACGGTTTATTTTTTTAAGGAAAAGAAGGAGTCGATATGAATACACAAGAAGTCATCAAGCAGCAAGTCACTACTCACCCCGTCGTGCTCTATATGAAGGGCACGCCCGATGCTCCTCAATGCGGTTTTTCCGCTCACGCTGTCAAGATTCTCCATACCTGCGGCGTCAATGATATTTTTGCCGTGGATGTGCTTGCCGAACCCCAAATTAGGCAGGGTATCAAGGAATACTCAAACTGGCCGACCATTCCTCAACTCTATATAAACGGCGAATTCGTGGGCGGCTCCGATATCGTTGGCGAAATGTACCAGAACGGCGAATTGCAGAAATTGCTTCAGGGTAAAAAAGATTGAGTTGAATTGGAGGGTTTGACTCAATGGAACAATGAGCCGGCGATAAACGACAGCCGGCTTTTTGTTGGGTATTGCACATGGCGAACTGCGCAATTGGACGATGAGGCAATTGGGCGAGCGATCAGATCATGGGGTAATCGCTGCCGCGATTGCCCAGTAACGGGCGAATTTTCCGGCCGCCATGAACAGCATGGCCAATATCCAGTTAACTCGAAGCCAACCCGCGGCGACACACAGCAGATCGCCAATTATCGGCACCCATGCCAGCAGTAATACCGGGCTGCCATGAGTACGTACCCACTGCAGGGCCCGCATACTCCCGCCGGCGTTTTTCAGCAGCGTTTTTTCATCGGGTAAAAATAGCCCGATTGCGTAGGAACTCATGCCGCCGAGGGTGTTGCCCAGGGAGGCGACGCTCAAGGCAGACCAATATAGCTCAGGGTAACCTGTTAAAACGCCAAATAATACCGCTTCCGAACCGCCGGGGAGCAAGGTGGCAGCAAGAAAACTGCTGATGAATAAGGCGAACAGACTCGATTGCTCATCCATGACAGTTTCTAAAAAATAGAGCTCCGGTAACTATAAAACCCGTGAACATTCTCATGCAGGCGCGGAAGCCGCAGGCAGTAACATGGGTGGGATGGAACCGCAACGGACGAGGGACGGCAACGTGCGGGCGATTCCTCGGCATGAGCCTGATTAATCTCTCGCAAAGCCGGTCGCCGGGGTATTTCAATGCCCCCCATCCAATAGGGTTGCGACAAAGTACGCCCGCGGTGCTGTGCGCGTGAGTGCCGTCATTATCCCGGCGCGGCGCAAACGATCTCCGCCGTCCTTCTGCAGCACGTTTCGTTTGTATCGATCCGATTTTAACAGCTTAGCTGCCAAATAAGGGCTCAACGAATGCCCTCGGCGTTTCTTGATATAGCGCTTGATGTAGCGCAGGAGGGCGCGTGTCGATAGTTTTTGCAATTAATTGACATTGTCCCTTAACCAATCGTTAAAATTTGACTTAACGGTATTATCTGAGTGATGATAGGCCGCTAATTACCCACCCCCCTTTTCAAGAGGAAAATCATGACGACCACCATATCTCTCAAGCAAAAGATCGATTCCATCATTAACGCCAAGCACCTGCTCAAGCATCCTTTCTATGTGGCCTGGACGGAAGGCAAGCTCTCCAAGGAGCAATTGCGCGGGTACGCGGAACAGTATTTTCATAATGTACTGGCCGAGCCGACTTATCTGAGCGCAGTACATTTCAATACACCGCATTTTCACAGTGAAGCAAATAGCGGCGACATCAGCGTACGCCAGGAAGTACTGAAAAACCTGATCAGCGAAGAGCACGGAGAAAAAAATCATCCCGCCTTATGGAAGAATTTTGCGCTGGCCCTGGGTTCGAGCGACAAGGACCTGGCTCGTGCGGCGGCCTTGCCGGATACAGCCAGGCTGGTATCGACCTTCCGTGACATTTGCCTGAACCAGCCGTTTTATGCGGGCCTCGCCGCAATGCATGCTTTTGAATCCCAGGTGCCGTCAATCGCTGCCGTCAAAATTGACGGGCTGATCAAGTTCTACGGAATGGATGACCCGGACAGTTACGAATTCTTTTCGGTACACCAGGAAGCCGACGTATACCATTCGCAAGCGGAATGGACATTGATTGAACGCTTTGCTGACACTGAGGAGAAACAGGCTGAGGTAGTGGCGGCAACTATCCGAGCGTGTGACGCGCTCTGGGGTTTTCTCGATGGCGTGTATGAGAATTACTGCTCAGACCTGGCCTGCGAAGACAGGGCTGCCGTTACCTTGCATTAACTCCCTGCACTGGTGAGCAGACGACAGTTCGTTTGCCGCACGTTTGCTCACCAGTGGGTTTCATAACCGTTGCTTGCTTTTCTCCTATCTTCCCGCTTTTGCCGGTCGGTATTCAATCCACCGGCACAATTCCATCCAACGTAGCGAAACAGGTATTCTTCGCGGTTACCAGAAAATCCCGCAAATAGGGGCGGGAAGCGGTCTCCGTAAGCGTGGACGCATACAGGTCGCTCCATAATCCGTGCGCGCCAATGCGACGGGCGATAACATAATCATGGTCGACGTAATTCTTGATTCCCCAGCTGGGCAATGCCGCGACACCGCGCCGGCTGGCTACCAGTTGCAGGATAGCCACGGTCAGTTCCGCGGTGCGTCGCTGCGGCTGGATGCCGGCGGGCTTCAGCACGTTGAGAATCAGGTCGATACGGTCTTCCGGAACAGGATAAGTGATAAGGGTTTCGTCGGCGAAATCCGCCGCGTGCAATATCCGTTTCGCTCGTAAGGGATGCTCCGGCGGCAGTACCGCCAGAATCTCGAAGCTGAATAGTGGATGGTGAATAATGCCGCGCCGCCGCTTATGCTCGGATCCGATCACCACATCCGCGCCGCCTTCCTCCAGGAGTTTGACGGGATCGCTGTGAAATCCGGAAACCAGGTCCAGCTCCACCTCCGGCCAATGCTGGCGAAAAGCATCCATGAGCGGCATCAGCCAATCGAAACAGGTGTGACATTCCAGCGCGATGCGCAAACTGCCTGTCGCCTGCTGCGACATGGTTGCCAGACTCCGTTCGGTTGCCTGGATGTCCTCCAGCACTTTTCCCGCGAGTGAAACCAGATGCTTGCCGGCATCGGTGAGTTCGACGGTTTGCCCGCGCCGCTGTACTATCGACAGTCCATAGTGGGTCTGCAAGGCCTTGATCTGATGTGACAACGCAGATTGGGTAAGGTGTACGCGCTTGGCAGCGCGTGAAACGCTGCCTGTCTCGTGCAACGCTGCGAGCGTGCGAAGATGGCGTAATTCAAGAATGGATACAAGTGACATAGGTATGAATATTATTCATTAATCTTCAATTATATTTCATTTGATTCATAGTTTAGTCTGCCACACAATCATCCCCTACTGCAACCGGCAACTTACGTGGGGGAATAAACAATGGCACTGACACATAACCTGGGTTTTCCGCGCATTGGCGCACGGCGCGAGCTGAAGCAGGCACTCGAAGCCTACTGGCGCGGCGATATCGGTGACGAACAGTTGAAAACCACGGCAGCCGAAATAAGGAAGCGGCACTGGCTGCTGCAGCGCGAAGCCGGCATCGATCTCATCCCGGCCGGCGATTTTGCACTATACGATCAAATGCTGAATATGACGGCATTGCTCGGCGCGATACCCGCCCGGTTTAACGCGGGCGGCAACGAAATCGGCCTGGACCTGTATTTCGCAATGGCGCGGGGCACGGCGGATCAACCGGCGATGGAGATGACCAAGTGGTTCGATACCAACTATCACTACATTGTCCCCGAATTCGATGCACAGACCACATTCCGTATCGCTTCGCCGCAACTCTTCGAAGAAGTGGCCGAAGCCAAGGCTCTCGGCATTTCACCGAAAGTAGTGCTGATCGGGCCGCTAACCTATTTATATCTTGGCAAGGAAACTACCCCTGGATTCAATCGCCTGGACTTGCTGCCTCATCTGCTGCCGGTTTATCGCGACATTCTTGCCCAGCTTGCTGCCCTGGGCGTGGAATGGGTGCAAATCGACGAGCCACTGCTGGCGCTCGATCTGGACGACGATTGGTTGCGTGGCCTGGATCAGGCCTACGCCACCTTGGCCACCTTGCAGGAAGCGGAAAGCAGCGCGCGGAAGTTACCCAAGCTACTGCTGGCGACGTATTTTGAAGCCGTGGACAATCATGCTGCGCGCTTGAAAAAGCTGCCGGTCGATGGTTTGCATATCGATTTATGCCGTGCACCGGGCCAACTCGATACCTTTCTTGAGGACTATCCCGCCGACAAGATACTGTCGCTAGGTATCATCGACGGCCGCAATGTGTGGCGTGCCGATCTTGCGCCGGCATTCTCGAT